>NZ_JBEXHP010000134.1:0-13522 GCF_040607895.1 Micromonospora sp. NPDC005220 | reverse complement strand
GGCCGCCGCGGCGAGCACCGCCGCGTCGGTCTTCCGGCGCCGCTGCACGGCGCTCAGCAACGCCGCGTCGGCCTCCTCGATCCGGGTCTCCACCATCCGCAGCAGCCGGGCCACGTGCTGGTCGACGGCCGACCGGAGCTGACCGTTGACCAGCAGGTCCCAGCTGCCGTGGCTCTCCACCGCGCACGGCGACTCGGCCACCACCCAGTCCCGCTCGGCGACCAGCAGCAGCTCCCGCTCCCCCGACATCTCCGCCGGGCCACCGTCGTTGCGTCGCAGTTGTCCCCCGGCGCTGCGCAGCCACCACGCGCCGCCGGTGGAGGTGAGGGCGCTCCCCGGCGCCAGCGAAGTGATCTCGCGTCCGCGGAGGGTGGACGCCTCCCGGGGCGCCTGCCCGCGGCGCAGCGTGTCGGCGACGGTGACCAGCACCAGGTCAACCGCAGCGACCAGCTCCGTCGCGGCGGTCCGCGCCCGCAGCGACGCACCGTCGTCCGCCACCCGGCCGAGCCGAACATGCCGCTCCAGCAGGGACAGGTGACGCCGGGACAGCCCGCGCAGTTCCGTGCCGGGCAGTGGCACCAGGATCAACTGCCACGCACCGATCGCGGTGGACGTCGGCACCAGGCCACCCGCAGGCAGCCGGGCCACATGGTGACGACGCGAGGGGCTCATCCCGGCCCGGCGCACCGCGAACAGGTCGGCCTCGCCTCCGGTCACCAGCCAGCCGGCCGCCGGGCCGTCCAGGCGGCAGACCTGGCGTACGCCGTCCGAGCAGAAGTCGATCAGGCCGCCGGCCGGGGAATCCTCCACCGCGCCACTCATCAGCGTCTCCTCGGATCGTCGTGGTCAGTGGTCCCGGACCAGGCGCGCGTACGCCCCGTCCTGGGCAACCAGCTGCTCGTGGGTGCCGCGCTCCACCTCCCGGCCGCCGTCCAGCACGACGATCAGGTCGCAGTCGCGGACGGTGGACAGGCGGTGAGCCACGATCAGGCAGGTCGCCCCCCGCCGGCGCAGGTGCAGGTCGATCCGACGCTCGGTCTCGGCGTCCAGCGCGCTGGTGGCCTCGTCCAGCACCAGCACCCGGGGATTGCGCACGAGCGCTCGGGCGATCTCCAGCCGTTGCCGCTGCCCACCGGAGAAGTTGCGGGCGTTCTCCCGTACCGGACTGCCGAGGCCACCCGGCCGGGCCGCGACCTCCTCGTAGAGGCACGCGTCGGTCAGCGCGGCGACGACGTCCTCATCGGCGACCGTGAGGTCCCACATGGTGACGTTGTCCCGGACCGTCCCCTCGAACAGCCGTTGGTCCTGGTCCACCATGGCGACGGTGGCCGCCCAGAGCCCGTCGTCGGCCGCGGCCCGCTCAAATCCGTCCACGGTGACCCGTCCGGTCCAGGGACGGTAGAGCCCGGCGACCAGCCGGCCGACAGTCGACTTGCCACTGCCGGACCGCCCGACGAGCGCCACCCGGGCACCCGGCGGCAGGTCAAGGCTGAAGTTCTCCAGCAGTGGACGGCCCAACGGGTTGTAGCCGAAGGTGACCTCCTCGATGCGCAGGTGCCCCTCCATCGGCGTCATCGGGCGGACGGGGCGGTCCTGGGCCGACGGCAGCGGGTACCGCTCCACGTCACGCAACCGGTTGAGGTCGGCGCTCATGTCCTGCAACCGAGAGCCCAGCGCGGTCAGGTTGCCCAGCGGGCGGTTCATCGCGGCGGCCAGGCTCTGCATGCCGACCAGTACGCCGACGCTCATCGCCTCCGCCACGACCTGCCGGCTGCCCAAGCCCAGCAGCACCGCTGTGGTCCCCGAGGCGAGCAGCGCCGGCAGGACGGAGAGCACCGCGGTGGGCACCCCCAGCCGCTGCTGACGGGTGGCGACGGTGGCGTGGCGGGCCGCGAACCGGGCCACGGCGCGTTCCTCCTCGCCGCCGGCCTTCACCGTCTCGATCATCTGGACCGTGGTGTAAACCGTGGTCACCAGCTTGCTGCGGTCCGCCTGAAGACCGGCGACAGCGGTGGACCGGGTTGAGGCGACGTAGCGGAGCACGCTGACGTTCAACCCGGCGAGGAGCACCGCGCACAGTCCGAGCAGCAGGTCGTAATGGCAGAGGAGCGCCCCGTACGCCAGCACCAGGCCGGTGTCCACCGCTGTGGTGGCCGTCCGGCGGGTGAGCACCTCGGCGACCACCTCGTTGCCGCGGACCCGCTGGCTGAGGTCGGCGGCCTGCCGTTGGTCGAAGAAGGTCGGCGGCAGCCGCAGCAGATGTCGGAAGAACCGGGCGGCGCTGGCGAGCGCGAGCGCCGTCTCCGCGCGAACGGTCAGGCGTTGCTGCAGCAGACTGGCCAGGAAGGTCAGCACGGTGGCCACCGCCACCGCCGCCACCAGGCCCGCGAACGCGGCCCGATCCTCCTGCAACAGCACCCGGTCGACGAAGACCTTGGCCATCACCGGGATGGTCAGACCGACCACGGCGATCAGCAGGCCGAGCAGCAGCATCTGCGCGATCGCCGAGCCCGGGCCGCGCCACCGCTCGGCCAGCGCCCGCACCAGCCGGTAGCGGGTGCCGCCGGGCCGGAACTCCGGGCCGGGCTCCATGGTGAGCACGACGCCGGTGAACGCGCCGTCGAACTCCTCCCAACTCACCCCACGGGGACCGGTGGCCGGATCGTTGATGAAGACCTTACGGCCGAGCCCTTCCAGCACCACGAAGTGGTCGAACCGCCAGAACAGCACCGCCGGCAACGCCACGGTGGCCAGGCCGGCCAGGTCCATCTGGAAACCCTTGGCCACCATGCCGTACCGGCGGGCACCCTTGAGCACGGTGGCCGCGGTGGAGCCGTCCCGGCTCACTCCGCACACCCGGCGCAACTCCTCAAGAGGCACGTGCCGACCGTGGTGCGCGAGCAGGATCCCCAGCGCGGCGGCGCCACACTCCACCGCCTCCATCTGGATCAGGGTGGGCGTACGGACCCGTCGACGCCGGATCCTGGGAAGCTCCGGCGTGCCGCTGACGGCGGTCGTCGGCGCGCTCATCGCCGCAGCAACCAGTCGATCGGGTGTTCCCGGTCCACGGTGAACCAGGCGGTGACCTCGCTGGCCGAGTTGAGCTGGAACGGCGGCGGAGACTTGGTCCAGCGCAAGCCGCCCGGGGCGGCCGGGTCGGGCTCCAGGGCGACAGTCACCCGCACCACGCTGCCGCGGGCGAGCAGCCGCCGGACGTCCGGCCCGGTGCCCAGGAAGGCGCGCAGCGATGCCTCGGTCTCCGGGAAGGCGCCGACCGTGGTGACCTGGCCGGCCAGGGTGCCGAACACGTTGCGGGGCGCGGCCGCGGCGGCCACCTCGACGGACACGCCGGGTTGCAGCAGCGGGGCGGCGACGGCGGGGGCATAGACGACTGCCTGCAACGCGTCCCCGGCGGTGTCGAGCCGTTCCAGGTCGGCCAGGTGTGTACCCGGGGTGACGATCTCGCCTTCCGAGACCAGCCAGGCGACGACGTACGCGTCACCCGGCGCGGTTTCCACCCGCACCTTGCCGTCCGCCGTGCGCAGGCTGTAGAGGGGGGTGCCTTTCGGCACCCGCTGGTGCGGTGCCGCCCACACCTTGGTGACCTGGCCGCTGTCGAGCGCGTCGAGGGCCGAGATCCCGTTAGAGTGGATCAGCACCCCGGCCGCCTCGACGGTCCGGGGCACCACCGTACGCACCGACCACACACCCGCGGCGACCACGACGATGAACAGCGCGGTGGTTGCCAGCCAATTCGGCACTGTGGTCAGCCGGACCGCCCGGTCCAGTTGCTCGGGCGCCTCCAACTGGCGCAGCGCCTGCCGCCGGAACTTCATGGCCGGCCCTCCGCTGTGGCCGACCCGGTGGCGCAACGCGAGCCGAGCAGGAAGTCGGCCACGCTCGGCTCGACCAGCGGGTCGAGTCCGGACAACTCGGCGAAGGCCTGGGAGTCCCCGGCACCGAGGGCGCACGGCGCCAGCCCCATGGCGGTGGCGACGAGATACATCTGCTGGGTCAGCACACCCGCGTCCTTGAGAATCATGGCGTAGCTCATCCCTTCGTACTTCCACATGAGCCGCTGGACCCGGGCGGTGACCACCAGGACCGTCTGCGGCGGCCGAGGCAGGGCACCGGCCGCCCGGGCGTACGCCAGCAGCCGCTCCGCGGCCGGTCCCCAGCCGGCGACCGGCTCCAGCCGGTGCCCGACGGCGTCGTAGTGGTAGAGCCCGGGGTCGAGCCCGGCGCAGCGCGCGACCAGCGGATAGATCTCCAGCTCGTAGACGCCGCCGCCGCCCGGGTAGGGCCGATGGCCGACCTCCTGCCCGCCGGCCTCGCCGACGGCGCTGGTGTGCTGCGACCGGTGCAGGAACTCCGCCAGCCGTTCCAGCGGCAGCGGCGCCGCGTCGTCGTGTTCGCGCACGCTGCGCCGGTCCGTGACGACCTGGCTGAACCCGGGATCCGCCTTGGCGATCGTCGCCAGGTCCGGCAGTGGTAAGTCCACCGCCCGACCCCCGTCGTACGGGCGGCGCAGTGGTTGCGGGGCGAAGCGCTCCCGCATCCGATAGGTGCCGCCCACCGGCAACGCGTGTTGGCCGGCCCGGGATCGGTGGTGCAGCCGCAGCTCCTCCGGCGACCAGTAGGCCAGCGGCGCGTCGTCGCACTCCGCCTCGAACTCGGCGTCGGTGACCAGGATCCGGGCGGTGGCCAACTCGTCGAGCACCCGTCCGGCGACTTCCGGTGGCACGCCGAGCGTGTGGGCCACCGTCTCGGGTCCGACGCCCGGCGCGGCGGCGGCCAGTACCGCGCCGAGGGCGGCGTCGGCGCAGCCGACGACGAGGGTGCTCAGCGGTGACGCGGCCACCAGCATGCCCCGTTCGTGCTGGAGGGCGGCGAAGCGGGAGAGCCGGTAGCGGACCCCGAGGGTGTGCAGGCGACTCTCCGGCAAACTGCCTCGCCCCAGACCAGTGGGCACCAGGTCGAGCAGCGGCCGATCGTCGACCTGGACGCGGCGCTCCAGCCAGCAGTGGGCGAGCAGCCGGCGCAGCAGCAGCTGCGCGGGCAACACCCGGTTCTCCCCCTCCAGGCCGCTGATCAGCCGGCCTACCTCGACGTCGTTGACCCAGTCGGCGGCGAGCCGCAGCAGCAGCGCCCGCCGGCCTATGCCCGGTCGCTCCAGGGTGAGCTGGAAGCGGGTCTGCCGCAGCGTCAGCGAGCCATCCTCGCCGAGCCGCAGCTCCGCGTCCCGGCGCAGCCGGTACGACTCCTGGATCGGCGGACCGCCGACGGAGCCGCTCACGACCACCGCCGACCGACCGGGTCCACCACGGTGGTCATCCCCACATCCTTTCCACGGTCCCGGTGGCCCGGGAGCGCCGGCTAGAAGAACACGTTCAGCGGATTGGCCGACGTCTCGTCGACGGCCAACGGGCCGCGGCCGAGGCGGGGCGGCACGTCCCACAGTCGGCCGGGACCGAGCCGGCGCCAGAAGTGCCGCAGGCCCGGCACGACGACTTTCACCACCGCCAGGTCGACATCCGGACGGGACTGGTCGACGACGATCACCTCAAGGCCGGCTCGCCCCGCCCGGCTTACGCAACGACGCACGTCATCGCCGACGTCGCCGGTGGTCAGCGCCGGGTGGTCCGCCGCGGTGCGCGGCGGCCGGGTGGGGTCCGGGGTCAGCCAGGGCTGGTCGGCCACCCGCACGGTGCCGAACCACCACGCGGTGTCCGGGTCGTCGACGCCGTACCGGTTGCGGTCGGAGCCGGGACCGGCGACGGCGGGCAGGAACTGGTTCACCTCGGTGAGCGCCCGGGTCAGCGCGACCCGCGCGTCCAGGTGCGCGCCGAAGCCGACCAGGACGTCCTCCGGCCCTCGGTCGACCCGCCGGGAGACCGCGGCGAACGTGGGTACGCCGAGGTCGGCGGTCAGGTCGAGGGCCCACAGTTCGCGGCCCAGGGCGGTGGCGTGGTGGTCGACACAGGCGGCCGTCCACGGGTCGCCGAACGAGGCGAGGTCCACCCCGGGCATCCGCGATCGGTGGTACCACCACAGGGCCACACTGTCCCGCTCCACGAGTTCGCAGAAGCCCTGCAGGATCGCCTCGGACAGGTTGCCGCCGGCCGCGCAGCCGTTCGAGTCGGCCGAACACACCCCCAGCCCGGTCAGCTCCGGATGCCCGTACCAGCAGTGCGCGGCGGGCAGCTCGCGCGGTGTCTGCCGGGTCAGCGACCAGCCCGTGGTCCAGTCCAGCTCCACCTCGTCGGGCAGCGGGCGGGGAATGCGGTGCAGGTGGCCCAGGTCGCGGTTGAGCCGGTGCCGGTCGGCGTACTGGCGTTCCGAGAAGAGCAGCAGCTCCCGCAGGTGTACCGCGCGGTCCGGACCGAGCTGCCGGTAGGTCGCCCGGTGCACCGGGCGGTCGCCGCGCCACACCCCGCAGTAGCGTTCCACCGCCTCCCCGACCGCGCTCATCCGGGCCTGCAGGTCGGTCCGGCCCTTGCCGCCGCTCTGCCCGCGCAGATTGCGGCGCAGCGCGGCGAGCTGGCGGGGCTGGGCGAAGTTGTGCCCGGCCGAGTAGGTGTGGGTGACGCCGTTGTCGGTCGCCTCCAGCGGGGTCAGCCGGCTCACCACGCCCAGATACCGGCTGACATGGTGGACGAGCGCGGCGTACGCCTCAGCGGGCTCCCTGGTGCGGGAGTCCCCGGGCCGGGTGGGCTGGGCACCGCTCGGTGGCAGGTCGATCCGCGGCTCGGCCTTGCGGACGAGGTCCGGGTCACCGCAGGCGGGGCACTGCGGCTGGCGTACCAGTTGGTGGCTCTCCGTGCTCAGGTCCCGGGTGTCCAGGGCGACCATCCGGCCGGTGAGGCGGGGCGACGCGCCCCGGACGGCGAGCACGGCGAGCTCCGCGGCGAGCAGCCCGGCCGCCATGGTGGCCAGTCCGGGCAGGACCGCGCGACCGGGCTGCGGCAGCGGACCGGCCAGGTCCTGCCCGTCGAGGAAGGCGTTCACCTGTTCGTTCTCCTGCCAGCGTTGCCGCAGGCAGGCCCAGCAGCCGGTACGGCCCGGCACGAGGTGCGGGCCGAGGAAGACGACGTTGCCGTGTGGCCGGGCCAGCGTCCACGCGCGACCAGCGGCCAGGTGGCGGTCGTTGATCAGCGCCAACCGGGGG
Organism: Micromonospora sp. NPDC005220; assembly: GCF_040607895.1. NCBI lineage: Bacteria > Bacillati > Actinomycetota > Actinomycetes > Micromonosporales > Micromonosporaceae > Micromonospora > Micromonospora sp. NPDC005220. The sequence continues at coordinate 6,354 of NZ_JBEXHP010000134.1, read as the reverse complement.
TCGAGCATCGACGACGGCAGCACCAGCACCTGGGCGGTACCCGGGCCAGGGTCCGGCACGTCCGGCCCGACCACTGTCGGGGCGAGGCCGAGGGCGCGCAGCGCGTCCGCGGTCTCGGCCACCCGGGGGGCCCCGAGGTCCACGATGGTGACCCTTCCCCCGGCCATCCACCGCCGCCCGGCGTCGGGCGGCACACCCCGGGCGTCCCAGCCGGCGGCCTCGGCCGCCGAGGTGTGCGCCGGACCGGACACCAGAAGGCCGTGGTCGCGCAGCCGGGCGAGGGCTGCGGCGACGGCGGCGACCGGGTGTCGGGTGGCCAGCTGGGCCACCACGTCGGCCAGCGGTGCGGCACCGTCGAGCTGGTCGGCCAGGTCCGCGGCGACCGGATCGTCGATGAGCAGGCTACGGGTCTCCCCCAGCACCACCAGCGGACCGTCGGTCAGCCGCACCGGCACGTAGTCCGATCGGAAGCGCGGACGCCACATGGGTTCCTCCCGAGCTTCGTGGCCGGACCGCGGCACCGCCGGCCCAGCCGGCGATCACGGCTGCTGTCATCGTCGCGGTCCGGCGCGTCCAATCCGAGTGATGCCACCGGTTTCTGCCGCCGCCGACGCCGTGGGAGCTTGGCGGCAGACTCAGCCGGCAGTGACGGTCAGCGCGGTGTCGTTGAGCCCCAGCACCGATGCGCCGACGGTCTGTGCCGGCACGAGCAGCACGAAGGTCTCCACCCGGGTGACCCGGATCGACTTCCCGCTGATCGCCTTGAGGTGACCGGTGGCGATCAGGTCCGGGCTCTGCGGCTCCAATCGGACGGTGGAAGGGCCGCCGGGCGCCGGGCGGAGCGTGTCGGTGGCGTGAATAGTCAAAAAGGTGAGCGTGCCGGTCGGCACCTTGACCCCGCAGTCGGACCACTCCGCCCGGTCCATCGTCCGCTGCACCGCCCCGCCGACTCCGGCGAGCTGCTGCCCGTAGACCTCCCAACCGCCGGCGAACTGGCCGTCGAGCAGCGGGCTCGACACGACGAGGGACCGGTTGCCCGTCGTGGACCCGACGCTGCGGGCGAACACCTCGGCGGCGAGGGCCCGACGGCTGGTCTCGTCCAGGGCGGTGCCGCCCGCGGTGGCCGGCAGGCCGTCGATGCTCCGGGCGACCACCAGCGAAGGTTGGGTGACCTGAACGTTGTGGCTGAGCTTCCACTGGCCGTCGGCACCGAGCACGAACTGGCTGACGTCGGTGGGCGCCAGCTCCGAGCCGGTCAGCCGGAGAGTGGCCGTGGCGAGGAAACAGGCCGGTTCGCCGGGTGGCACCGCGAAGACCGGGTTGATGTGCTGGAAGGACGGTTGCGCACGCTGGTTGTACGCGGCCCGACGTACTGCGGCGATGCTGAGGTCCAGCGAGGGCGGAACCTCCTGGGCCCGCAGCGCCTCGACGTCACCGGCCACCGAGGCCGCCGCGTCGGCCTGGTCGAAGGCGGTGAGCACCAGCGCGGCCCGGTCCCGACCGAAAGCGGCCGAACCGTGTGGCGCCGGGGTGGCCGCGTCCACCGGCTCGCCACCACAGCCGGTCAGCACGAGCAGCGCCACCGTGGCGGCGGCGAACGGCATCGCCGGCATGCCGGCGGCGAGGGTACGCGGGCTCCTGACGGATCTTCTGCCCAGCATCTCGTCCTCCATCCGCCACCGGTCGACGGGAATCGCGCCCGATGCAGTTCGAGTATGTGAGCGGTTACCGTGCCAGACCGGTGGCGGCGCGGCCTCGTGCTGCCCGGCCTGTCGGCGTTGCACCAAACGACGTCATCCGCCCTGGGTCGCGGTCACCGATCGGTGTCATCGAGCCGAGCGACCCAGGCGACCAGACCCGACCGGGAAGCCACGCCCGCCTTGCGGTAGATGCGGGTCAGGTGCGCCTCCACCGTGCGGGGGCTGATGTTCAGCTGCCGCCCGATCAGTCGACTGGTGGCCCCGGTCGCCGCCAGCCGCGCGATGTGCCATTCCCGGTCGGTCAGGGCGGCGACCTCGCGTGGGCCGACCGGACGAGCCAGTCGCAGGCTGACTCGTTCCGTCCCGCACCACCCGGCAAGTTCCAGCGCCCGGCGGCGGGCACGCGCCGCCGGGACGGCCTGGTCCGCGGCTTCGGCCGCCCGCGCCAGGGAGGCCAACGCAAGACTGCGCCGTAGGACCATCCCGCCGGCGCGGAACAGGTCGGCTGCGGTCTCCAGGTGCAGCAGCGCCGCCGGGACCTCGCCACGGGCGAGCAACACCTCGCCGTACGCCGACTCAGCGAAGCCCCGCTGCCCGGGGAGACCGACCCGATCCGCCTCGGCCATCGCCAGCCGTGCCTGCCGCTCGGCGTCGGCCACCTCGCCCGCGGCGAGCGCGGCAGCGCAGAGCAGCTCGTACCACATGGGTCGGAGGGTGGTCTGGAAGCGGCTCAGTCGGCTGTCGCCGCCGCCGGCTGAACGCACCAGCTCGGCACAGGTCGTCGGATCACCGGACAGCAGCGCCGCAGTCGCCAGCGCCGTCGCGGCGGTACGACCACTCCAGGTGGCGAGGTCGGTGGCGATTCCGACGGCGCTGCGGGCCAACGCCACCGCCCGGTCGTCGTCCCGAAGGCCACCACGCCACGCTGTCGCCTCCGCCTCGAACGCCAGGGCGAAGCTCAGCAGGTGGCGACTGCCGATGCGCCGGGCGACGATGCCCGCCTCCGTAGCAAACTCGATGGCGGTGGTCAGCTGGCCGGCGTAGTAGGCCACCTGAGTGCGACCGAGTAGCAGCTCGCACAATCCGTCGTCGCGGTGCGAGGCGCGGACGAGGGTGAGCCCTCGGTCGAGGTGCCGCACCGCGTCGGCCTGCCGTTCGAGGTACAACTCACTCAGACCGAGCGCGGTGAGGCAGTCGGGGTGGTCCTGCACATCCCGGTCCGGCAGTGAGTCGACGATCCGGACGCCGGCATCGAGCAGGCCCCGGGCGTCGTCGAGTGCGCCGTCGTGCGCGGCGGCCAGACTGCGGACGGCCAGCAGGCCGGCCCGGTCCGCGCCGGAGCCGCCGGGATCGCCGGTGAGCCCGTCGGACAGCCCGGCCACGGGGCGACCGGCCAGGATGCCGGCGACGCCGATCTCGGTGGCGAGTCGGTAGCCCGGGGTGGGTCCGGCGCCGACTGGCAGGGCGGCCAACTCGCGCCGACTGATAGCCGCTGCCTCCGCGTAGTTACCGAGCAGGCGTTCCACACGCGCCCAGAGAGCTACCGCTTCGGCCCGTCGTCCCTCCGGGTCGGCGGGGAACAGCGGCACGATCTCCTGGAGCAGGGCCCTGCTCTCGGCCAGGTCGCCCGCCTCCCCGGTGATCTGGGCCAGCGCGAGTGACACGTCCTGGCGATGCTGCGTCGAACCGGCCGTCGGCCGCAGCGCACGCAGCGCCAGCCGCAGCCAGCGGATGGCCAGGTCCGGTGTCTCGCGCCTGATCTCCTGCGCGGCTCGGCAGAGCACGTCGACGCAGCGGTCGACCCAGCGGCCGTTCGGCAGCGCGAGCAGGCGCTCCGCGTAGCGGGCTCGGTCCGCGGGTGGCGCGCCCAGATCGACCAGCGCGTCAAGCGCCCGCGCACACGCCTCCACCTGCCACTCCGGGTCGGTGTCCTGGGCGACCGCCATCCGCAGCACCGGGTGCCGGAAGGCGAACCGTCCCGTTCCGGGGACGCGGCGGATCAGGTCAATCCGGGCCATCCGCCAGGCGGCCTCGACTGCCAGTGACGTCGGAACCTGCGCGACCTCGGCGAGCAGGTCCGCGGTGAAGGGCGCATCGACGATCGCCCCGGCCCGCAGACAGGCCAGCTCGACGGGGGGTAGGTCCGTCCACTCGCGGCGCAGCACGGCCACCGCCGCGTCGGACAGCCGGCCACCCTGTGCTTCACGGATCGGGTCTGCGCTGTTCGAGGTGGGGTCGCTCGGCAGCACCGCCAGGTAACCGGGGTTGCCGCCGGTCAGGTCGTACCGGGCGCGCAGCTCCACTTGGTCGATGTGGGGGTGCAGGAGCGCGACCTCGGCGAGGCTGAGAGGGCGAAGTTCGATCCGGTCGTGTGACGTCGGTTCCGCATCGGCGTGCTTGTCGGGATCCGGTAGCCCGAACGGCATCGGGGCCGCCATCTGCCGCGGGCGGTAGACGAGCACGAGCAGCAGCGGGGCGGGCACCGGATACCGCAGTAGGTGGGCGATCAGACCGGTGGAGGAGGCATCCGCCCAGTGCAGGTCGTCGAGGACCAGCACCAGACCGTCCCGTGCCGCCAGGCCGATCAGCCGGCGGGCCAGCTGGTAAGTCCGGAACCGCCGGGCGTCCGACGCCCGCGCCGGCGCCGCTGGCACCGCGGCGACGGACTCCGCCCAGCTCTCCCCAGTGGGCCGTCCATCACGCACCCCGCGTCGGAGTGCCTGCGCTTTCGTGAAGGCGTGTCGAAACACATGGAAGGGGACTCCTCGCTCATCCGGCGAACAGGTCCCGACGGCCCAGGGGACGGTGGAGTCGCACCGCGCCAGGGCCTCGTGGACGAACCGGGTCTTGCCGATGCCCGGCTCTCCTACCACCTCGCAAACCATTTGCCAGCCACGGCTCAGCACTGTGGCCTGGGCCCTCCCGAGACGTGCCAACTGTGGTCGTCGCCCGACGAAGCGCGGGCTCGATGATGCGCTTTCCAGCCCAGGTGTCATCACGCAGACCAGACGCCTTCCGGCACGCTCAATGGGAATTGGTCGCACTATACCGGAGCGCTGCCAAGTGTCGAAACATACCGGCACCTCCAACCCCTATTTGACAGGTAGCGTCGAGATGCAGTTCTTTCCGACATCGCACCACAACCCAACCCGGAGAAGGACCGGTAGCCAGAAGCGCGGAATGATGTCCCTGAAACCCAATAAATCACCCGTTACCTACACTGCGCCCGGGCAATGAGCCATTCCGCGCAAGCAGGCGGTAGCAGTCAGTAGCTGTCCGGAATGCCGGGTAGGCGTCGGACGCGCCAGATCAGGCGGGGTACGGAGAAAAGACGCAGAACCTCGATACGAAGTGGTCCTTCCACAGATCAACTTCATAGAGGTCCTGCGTCGACATGAGTGTCACATACACCGCTGTACTGCCGGTACGCGAGGAGACGGTGAGCCGCCTGACCGGGTTGCTCAACGCCGAACGTATCCGCCGCGGCACCCGGGCCCGGACCCGGTCGCTGCCCTGCCGTGACCAGGCGATCCTGACCCTGCGCTGGTTCTACGACGGCACCCGGATCAAGCAACTCGCCGCCGACAACCAGATCAGCGTGTCCACCGGCTACGACTACCTGCACGAGGCCATCGGCGTACTCGCCGCGCAGGCGCCCGGCCTGCACGGCGCCCTCCTCGCCGCCAAGACCGCCGGCTACTCCCACGTCAACATCGACGGCACGCTGATCGAGACCGACCGGTGTCGTACTCCTGGGCCCACACCGGGCGTGGATCTGTGGTGGTCGGCCAAGCACGACAACCACGGCGGCAACATCCAGGTGATCACCGTCGGCGACGGCTGGCCCATCTGGACCTCGCCCGTACGTCCCGGCCGCGAGCACGACACCACCGCACTACGCACCCACCCTGAACTCCTGCCCTGCCTACGAGAGGCCGGCGCCGATCTGCGACCCCTCGGCGATCTGGGCTACGAAGGCGAGTCCACCACCATCACCGTGGCGTTCAAGAAACCAAAGAACAACCGACTCACCGCGATCCAGCAGCAGTTCAACAAGGCCCACAACGGCCTACGAGCCATCGGCGAACGCGGAAACTCCCTGCTCAAGACCACATTCAAGGCACTACGCAACATCAGCCTCGACCCATGGCGCATCGGCAAGATCGTGGCCGCCGCACTCGTCCTGCTCCACACCGACCGCACCACATGATCACCACCGGTAATCAGAACGTTGCGCGGAATGGCTCAATCGCCAACGAGTCCCCGGCCGCTGCCGGGCTCCAGGGCTACGGCCAGGCCATTTGGACAATCATCGGAGGGCCGCGCCTAATCTGATATCGCCACGATCGTGGACGTCTATATTCATTCGCCCGAAGCGGTCATATTTCCACCTTGACCCTTCAACCGTGACGCTCATCCCACATGATGAGCCGACACAGACGCGACATACACACAAGACACGTGATTCGGCAGCCTTTGTACATTGCGGGCTTGGCTCGCTGTCTGAGTGCGAGCGATGGTCGATACCGGTGAGCTACCCCCGTTTTCATGGAGCTTCGTAATCATGGTCTGATGGCCATGGGGAGGAAGTTTCTGTGGCGGCACCGAAGAAGTACCCCGATGAGCTGCGTCAGCGCGCTGTGCGTTTGTACCG
>NZ_JBEXHP010000133.1:0-13610 GCF_040607895.1 Micromonospora sp. NPDC005220 | reverse complement strand
GATCTTCGCCGCGGGCGCCGGCCCCGGCAGCGGCGCCGCCCGCAAGGACACCGTCGACCGGGGCGCCGCCGCGCTGCTCGCCGACGCCGCCACCCACGCCGGCGTCCACCGCTACCTGCTCGTCTCCTCCATGGGCGTGGACACACCACCCGCCCCCGGCAGCGACGACGTGTGGGCGGCGTACCTGCGCGCCAAACGCGCCGCCGAGGACGACCTGCGCGGCCGCGACCTGGCCTGGACGGTGCTGCGACCCGGCCGGCTCACCGACGACCCACCCACCGGGCGGGTCACCCTCACCCCGCACGCCGGCGGTGGCGCGATCAGCCGCACCGACGTCGCCCACGTCCTGGCCGCCCTGCTCGACGAACCACGCACCGCCGGCGCCACCCTGGAACTCGTCGACGGGCCCACCCCGATCCCCGACGCCATCCGCGCCGCCGTCAGCTGACCGACCCACCGACGGGGGTCACCGGCACCATCGACGGGCACCCGCGGTAGGCGGGCGCCAGTGCGCCGGGTGGGGTCCACCGCAGCGAACCCCACCCACGACACCTCAGCGCTGCTGGTGCCGCGGCAACGCCGACTGCCCCAGCACACCACCCACGAACGGCGCCCCCGGCGTCTCCGCCGCGATCCGATCCATCGTGCGCGCCAACTGCTCACTACCGTCATCGAGATGCCGCGCCGCCGCCTGCATGTGCGACACCATCATCTCGCCGAAGATCCGCAACGCCTCCCGGGTCGCCACCGTGTCGTCAAAGCTCGACCCCGCCGCGCTGCGGTACTCCGCCACCGCCCGCTCGGCCTCCTGCTTCGCCTCGGCCTCCGCCGCCTGCAGGTAGCTCTCGTACTGCATCCGGGCGTACTCGGCGACCCGACGGGCGTAGTCGTGCGCCTGCGCGATGATCTGCTCCGCCTCGCGCTGCGCCGCCGACAGCAGATTCACCTCCCGCGCCGCCGGAACCTTCGCCGCCGCCCCGGTACTCGGAATCACCCCGTGCCGGTGCAACTCCACCCGGTCGTTCAGCCGCTCGTTCTCCGCCCGCAACGTCGCGATCTGCGTCGCCAACAGGTCCAACTCGTCAGCGACCTGCACCCGGAACCGGTCCACGTCAGCGTTGTCGTAACCACGCCGGGCGAACGACGCGGCACCGAACTCCCACCGCCGAACCCGGTCGGCGGTCATCCGCACCTGCACACCGCCGGAAACCTGCACCCCGTCATACCGACTGATCGGCGTCGCGCTCACCTGACCCGCCTTCCGTTCGCGACTGCGGGGCTCGCAAGCTCACTCCTCGCGCTCACCTCTGCCCACCTCCCGAAGTGTCACCCGCAGCCGACTGCTGCACCGCCGTCCGCCACGCCGGGCCGTACCACTGCGCCCCCAGGCCCTCGTGGTGCACCTGACCCGGGTGGAAACCCGCCTGAACCAGCGTCCGCACCGCGTACGACACCATCTCGTCCGACCCACACACGAACACGTGCCGGGAACGCCAGTCACCATCGGCCAACGCCCGGTCCACCGCCTGCACGAACTCCCCCGGCCGGTGCACGTCGGCACCCACCACGTACGTCACCGTCAACCACGGATACGACGACGCCATCTTGTCGATCGCGTCGCTGTCGTAGAACTCGCTGCGGGAACGGGCCCCCACGTACAGGTCCACCCGCCGGCGGGAACCCTCCGCGGCCACCTGCTCCACCAGCGCCTTCACCGGCGCCCAGCCGGTACCCGCGACCAACAGCAACAGGTCACTGGAGCCCGCCGACCACAACCCCAGCCGGTCCCCCACCGGGGCCGCCAGGTGGATCCGGTCCCCCACCGCCGACCCGTACACCAGCCGCGACGACACCGCGCCACCCGGCGCGGCCCGCACGTGCAACTCCAACGTGCCGTCCGCCCGCGGCGCGTTCGCCGGCGAGTAGTACCGCCACGACCGCACCGACGGGTGCGACACCCCGACCGACTGACCCGGGGTGAACGGCAACAGGTACTGCGGACGAACCGTCACCACCGCCACGTCGAACGCCCGCCGCTCGTGCGCCACGATCTCCGCCACCCACCACGGCGGATTGACCGCCTCAGCAGCCTGCGCGGCCTCCATCATCACCTGGGCCACCAGCCCGTACGCGGCCGTCCAGTCCGCGGCCAACTCGTCGGTCCACTGCTCGGCGAGGAAATGCTGCAACGTCGCCACCAGCGCCTCACCGACCGCCGGGTAGTGCTCCGCGCGGACCGCGAACTTGCGGTGATCCGCGCCGAGATCCTGCAGGAAACCCACCAGCCCATCCACCTGGTCCACGTTGGACACGATGTGACCCAGCGCGGTCACCAGGCGGTCCCGCTGACCGGCCATGTTCGTGGGGAACATCTGCCGCGTCTCAGGATGAGCGAGGAACAACGTCGAATAGAAATAGAGCGGCACCTGGTCGCCGTGAGCGGCGACCATCGACCAGCTCTGCTTGAGGCGAGCCGCGTCCACGCTCAGGCGCCCGACCGGTCTCCGGCAGCCACCACCTGGTCCTGCACCTGCCCCAGCACCGTCTGCACATCGGCGAGGACGTCCGCCGGCACCCCCAGCTCGGTCAGCGTCACCGTCAGGTGCTCGCCCACCTTCACGTAGTGCCCCACCGGGATGTTCAACGGCTGATGCGCCTCGGCCAACCCACGACCCGTGTACTCGTTTGGGCCACCCAGCACCACGGTCAACATCAACGCCAGGTGTCGCCGCTGACCCGCCATGTCCACATCGGCGAAGTAGCCGGCCAACTCCGGGTCGGCGAGCACCTTGTCGTAAAACAGGTCAACGGCCGCCTTGACCGAACTGGCACCACCAATTCGGTCGTAGTGCGATGCGGGCGCCGTCTCTTCGGTAACCGTCACAGCTGTTCCTTCCGGGGATGAAGGGGTCCAGAACCGTGAGGGACCATAGCGTGTCAACCGTCTCCGGTCAGCGCCCCCTTATCGGATTCCCGACAACAGGGCGCCACGTTACGTCACCACTACCGACGGGAATCTCACCATCAGCCACCGAAACGACACCCACCGTACCCGCAGTGGAGCGTCATGGCCTGAACACCCGTGCCACCCGTCACCGACGGTCGCGAGAAAACCACCCGAAAAAAACCCGGAACTCCGAACGATCAGCCGGCGCGCCGCCGCGCCCGCCGCGCCGCCAACTCGTCACCCACCGGATCCGATACCGACGCCACCGCCGGCTCCACCGGGCCGCTCGTCGCCGGCTCCGCCGGCAGATGCGACAACGACCCCTGGATCTCCTTGAACGCCCCACCAATCGCGATGCCGAAGACCCCCTGGCCACCCTGCAACAGGTCGACCACCTCCTCCGGAGACCGGCACTCGTACACGGTCGTCCCATCAGAAATCAGCGTGATCCCCGCCAGATCCTCCACACCACGCGAGCGCAACGCCTCAATCGCCTTACGGATGTTCTGCAGGGACACCCCCGCATCCAACAACCGCTTGACGACCTTCAACACCACCAGGTCCCGGAACGAATACAACCGCTGCGTTCCCGAACCCGAGGCATCACGAACGCTCGGCACCACCAGCGCCGTACGCGCCCAGTAATCCAACTGCCGATAACTGATGCCCACCGCGTGACAGGCCGTCACACCCCGGTAGCCAACCGAACCGTCACCCTCAGCCGCCACACCTGGCGACGAAGCACCCGGCTCGTCAAACTGTGCACCCGGATCGGAATCCCGCGGCTCGTGCATCCGGACAACCTCCCCGTCAGTGTGGCGACGCATCGTTTCCGGGACGCGCACCCCTCGACGTGGAAACCCTATCGCCACCGCGAAGGGTTACCACGGAGGAACCGACGCGACACGCCGCGCAGCCACCGAGAAAGATCACCAACCGAGCCCGGGCACACCTCAGCCCGCGAAATCCTCCGGACGCACCTGCTCCAGGAACTCGCGGAACTTCTCCACCTCGTCCTCCTGCTCATCAGGGATAACGATCCCCGCCTCGCTGAGGACCTGCTCCGCACAACGAATCGGCGCACCGACACGCAACGCCAACGCGATCGAATCGCTCGGACGCGCCGACACCCGCACCCCATCGCCGATCAACAGATCCGCGTAGAAGACGTTCTCCTTCAGCTCGGTGATCTCCACCGCCTGCAAGGGCGCCTTCAACGCCGCCAACACGTCCCGCAGAAGATCATGCGTCAACGGCCGGGCCGGCTTGACCCCCTGCTGCTCATAAGCGATAGCCGTCGCCTCGACCGCGCCGATCCAGATCGGCAGATAGCGGTCCCCCTCGACCTCCCTGAGCAGGACGATCGGCTGGTTGCTCGGCAGCTCCACCCGAACTCCGACCACGCTCAGCTCGCGCACCGCCGCCTCCGTGTCGTTGTCACCTACGCCGCACCGCGCCCTTTCCCTGCACGGTACACGGACCGCGACACGGCCGTCCCATGCGCTACAGCACCACGTCCGCGCCGAAAAGGGGTTACCCCGGCAAGCCTACGGCACGCTTCCCGGAAGAGATCTTTCCGCTCAGCCGCCACCCACCGGGCACCCGTCACCGACCCAACGTCGACCGCAGACCCACCCGCACCAATGCCGCGTGCAACTGCTCCGACAACGCCACCAACTCACGCGCCGTCTCCGCCGCCCGCGCCCGCGCCGCCGGATCACTCTGCCGCGCCAACGGCGCCACCAACTGCGCGAACAAACCGACCTCCCGGTCCGCCGCCGTCCGATAACCCCGCAGGTGCCGCGGCTCCAACCCGTACGACGCCAACCCCGCCACCGCCGACGCGATGATCAACGCATCCGCGTCATACCAACCCGGCGGATCCGACACCAGCACACCGAGCCGCTCCAACTCCACCAACGTCGACTCGTCGATCCCACTACGCGCCACCAGATCCGCCCGGCCGAGCCGCACCTGCGACGACTCGGCCGGCTCCACCGACTCACGACCCGGCACCGCACCATCGGGACCAACCGCCACCAACGCCGGCCGCGACCGCCCCGGCTGCTCACCAGACGAATCCCACTGGGCCAACTGCTCCCGGATCACCCGCAACGGCAGGTACTTGTCCCGCTGCGCGGTCAACACGAACCGCAACCGCGCCACATCGTCCCAGCTGTACTTCCGGTAACCCGCCGCCGTCCGCTGCGGCTCGACCAGACCCTCGGCCTCAAGAAACCGCAGCTTCGAAATCGTCGTATCCGGAAAATCCACCCGCAACTGCCCAAGCACCTCACCGATGCTCATCAGCGGCTCAGACCGAGCCGCCCCGGGTGACATGGAGGCCGCAGGCTCGTTCACCCCCGGCCGGCCTCCTCCTCCGGGCGCGGACCGGCGATGAACACCACCCGGAACTTACCGATCTGAACCTCGTCACCATTGCTCAACGTGGCCGCCTCAACCCGCTCACGATTGACGTACGTGCCATTCAAGCTGCCCACGTCGCGCACCGTGAACGTCCCACCATCCCGGTGGAACTCCGCATGCCGACGCGACACCGTCACGTCATCCAGGAAGATGTCACTGTCCGGGTGCCGGCCACTGGTCGTCACATCGTGGTCCAACAGGAACCGGGCACCCGCATTCGGGCCTCGACGAACCACCAGCAGCGCCATACCCGGCGGCAACGAACCGGACATCCGGCTCGGCACCACATCGGTATCCGGCCCCTCCAGCACTTCGTCAAGCGAACCGAGATTGAGCGTCGAAGTGACGTCGAGTGGGGGGAACTCGTCGTCTGGCCGCGTCATGGGACCACCTCACGGATCTGTTCGGTCGGCGTCGGGTAATGGCGGGTCTGGCCGCCGGGCACTTGACCACCCGGCGGCTGGCTCCCCGTGCCCGGGAAGGCAATTCCGCAACGCTCAACTATTGGGTTCTCGGTCGACTGGGCGAGCCTAGCCAGCGCCGAAATGCAGGGCAACCGGACGCGCGCAGACATGCCACGCGCCGGATCAAGCACACTCAGCCTTCGGTGATCTTCTGATACGCGGCCGCCGTCAGCAACCCATCCGTCGCAGTCGGATCATCCGGCGTGATCTCCACCAACCAACCCGCACCGTACGGATCAGTGTTGATCAGCTCAGGCGTGTCACCCAACGCGTCGTTACGCGCCGCCACCGTACCGGCCACCGGCGCGTAGATCTCCGACACACTCTTGGTCGACTCGATCTCACCCAACGAGTCACCGGCCGCGACCACCGCACCCGCCTCGGGCAACTGCACGTACACGATGTCACCGAGCGCGTCCTGCGCGAAGTGGGTGATGCCGACCCGGACCGAAGCCGTGCCGTCACCCGCCACCCACTCATGCTCGGCGGTGTATCGCAGATCCTCGGGAATCACCAGACGCGTCCTTCATCCATCGGTGCCCCGGACCACCCGGGTCCGGCGCGGCCGCGCCGGTCAGGAGACCGGACGGGCGTGTTCCAACTTGATCGGCACGTGCAGCGCCGAAACCTCGGCAACCTCACGCTCCCCAAACGTCACGTTACCGCCGTCACCCCGGACCGACGCCACCACCCCACCAGGAATGTTCAACGCCGTACGCATCGTCGCCGGATCACCGATCACCGTGATCGTGTACGGCCCCGTCAACCGACGCCCCTCCACCATCAACGAACCGTTGTCCCCATCGAGGAAGTACGTCGACGCGATGATCCGCACCGTCGCCCGATCCCCACCGGAAATCTGCATCGCCTCGGCGCCCGCACCCCGCAGCTCCTGCACCGCGTCCAACACACGGTTCGCCGAGATCGGCTTCACACCGGCGTCGAACTGCACCGTCAACCCGGGCCCCACCGCCGGCAACGTCCCCGCCAGGATGCCCAACTCGTCCGCCCGCCGCGTCGCCTCATCCAACGCCGCCTGACGACCCTGCTCACCCGAACGCAACTGCCGCTGGCTGTCCTCCAGAGCCCGAATGTCCTGCTGAAGGCGATTCTCCCGCGCATCCAGATCCGACAGGATCCGGACCAGGTCCTCCTGCCGCGTCGCCCCCAACGTCGGGTCCGTCGACGTCGTCTTCAACTGCACGACCAACGTGAACCCCAGCAACGCCAACAACGCCGCGATCATCACCCCGGCCGCAGTCCACCGGGACCGACCAGCCACCACCGGCTCCGCCGACGCCGACTCGACCAGCGGCTCCGCCAACCCGTCGGACACCGGCTCCGCCAACCCGTCGGAACCCGCAACCGGCTCACCCGACCGCGACACCGCGCTCAGGTCCACCGTCACACCGTCGTCGACCGGCTCCACACCCGGCTCCGCCGCAGGTTCGTCATCCGACGGCTGCGACTGCGCGGGCCCCTGCGGCGCCAACGGACTCAGCTCATCCGGATCCGGCGCATCCGGCCGCGGATCCGGCTCACCCGCCGGTCCACCCGGCCGCACCGGACCCGCCGGCTGCGGCCACCCGGTCCCCGTGTCGGTCTGCTCGTCACTCATCGCAACCCAACCTACGCCCGGAACAGGTGCCGACGGATCGCCGCCACGTTGCCGAAGATACGCACACCCAGCACGACAACCACACCGGTGGACAACTGCCCACCCACCCCCAACTGGTCACCCAGATACACGATCAGACCAGCGACCAGCACGTTCGAAATGAACGACACCACAAACTGCTTGTCATCGAAGATGCGGTCCAACCGGGCCCGCACCCCACCGAACACCGCGTCCAACGCGGCCACCACCGCGATCGGCAGGTACGGCTGCAACGCCGCCGGCACCGTGGGATCAAGCCACACGCCCAGCACCACACCGGCGAGCAACGCCAGCACCGCGATCATCGGCCACCTCCGGAGGGGCTATCAGTCGTCGCCGGACCGGACGACCCGGGACTGCCGGACCGGACACCCGACACGGAAGGGCTCGGACTGACCGACGGCTTGGCGTAGCGTAGCTGCGGCTCCGGCGCCGCCGGCAGGGTGAGGTCATCCGAGTCCCGCACACCGAACGACAACCCGGTCCCCTGCGCGACCTTCCGCATCAGCGCCGCGTTCCGGCTGTCCTCGAACTTGCGCCGCATCGAGCCCGGCCCGATCGCCGACACCTCGTACGGCCCCGTCACCGGCCGGAAATCCACAAGCATCGCCTCACCCGCCGACCGGATCGTCGACGTCGACGTCAACCGCTGCCCGTTGATGGCGATCGCCTCCGCGCCAGCACTCCACAACGCGTTCGCCACCCCCTGCAGGTCGCTGTAGAGCACCCGCGGCGGCCCAGCACCTGCACCGGTCACCGCGTCCGCGTTGTCCGGCGCGTCCGCCAACCGCACCACCACACCATCACCGCGCACCCGACCCAGCCCGGTGCTCGCCTCCAGGTTGCGCAACCGGGCGGCGGCCGAACCACTCAACGCCGCGTCCCGCTGCCGACTGACCTCCTCGCGCAACTGGTCCGCCCGGGTCGACAACCGGTCCGTCTGGCTCTCCCGCTCCTTGATCTGCGTCACCAGACCCGAACGGGCCTGGCTGCGCCCCGGCTCGTCGGCCATCGTCTGCCGGTACGCGACAGCGAACAGGAAACCGAGCATCACCACCACGACCAGGCTCACCGACCGCGCCGGCAGGGCCCGCCAGCCGCGCGCCGCAGCAGACTCCGCCGAGCCCCGACGGGCGGCGGCCGCGTCCGCGTACCCGGGATCCAACGGGTTGCGGAACAGCTCGGTGAGGAAATCCGGGGCGTACACCCGGTCCTGGCCGGGCTTCCCGAGCCGCGGCGCGCTCACGCCACCGCTCCCGGGCCGCGCGCCGCGCGCACCAGCCGGGCCGCCTGCACGACGTACATCCCGCCGGCCACCCAGTAGAGCACCAACCCCCACCAGGCCAACGCCCAACCGATGGCGCTCGCCGCCGTCGCCACGTCGGTCGCCGCGCTGGCCAGCAGCAGCACCGGAAACGCCGCGAGCAGCAGGAACGTGGCGGTCTTGCCCACGTAGTGCACCGGCGGCGGCCCGTACCCGTACCGCCGCAGCACCGCCAGTGAGCCGAGCAGGAGCACCTCACGGGCCAGCAGCGCCGCGGTGAACTGCCACGGCACCACCTCCCGCGCGGTGAAGGCGACCAGGGTGGCGAGGATGTAGAGCCGGTCGGCGAGCGGGTCGAGCAGTTCGCCCAGGCGGCTCACCTGGTGCAGGCGGCGGGCGATCCAACCGTCGACCCAGTCGGTGGTGCCGCCGATGGCCAGCACCACGACCGCCGCCACGTCGGCCCGCTCCACCAGGAACAGGTAGAGGAACAGCGGCACGCCCAGCAGCCGAAAGAAGCTGATCAGGTTGGGCAGGGTGAGCACCTGGTTGCCGGGAACCTCGTCACCGGTGTCCCGCGGTTGCTCTGCCCGAGCCGGCCGACGCGACACCGATCCTCCTCCACGGCACGCGGGCCCCCGGCCGACGCCGGGCGCGGCTGAGGGTCGTACGCGCTGTCGGGCCGACCAGCGCCGGCTCTCCCCTGCGGCCCCGGGCGGGGCCCCTTCCCCTGGTGCGGCCCGCGATCTCGATGATCGCGGGCCGGGTAGGTGCGCTGCCACTATATCGGGCTTCCTCTCGTCGGTCGGGTGCCGCCGCCGGGCTGTCGGTGCGGCTGTGCCGCACTGTGGCGTGGATCACCACGCCTAAAGCGTCCTAGGATACTAGTGAAAGAGGGGGCGACGGTCAGGCCGTCTGGACGGCGGGGTCGGTCTGCTGCTCGGGCACCGAGGTCGCCGCCCGAGCGAACCCGACCAGCGCCAGCAACAGCTCGTGCTGCGTCCGCGCCGGCATGCGTTCCAGCACCGCCTGCAGCGCGCGCTGTCGCCGCTCGGCCAACTCCCCCAACAGGGTCAGCGCCGCGGCGGTCGGCACCAACCGCACCTCCCGCCGGTCCCGTGGATCGGCCACCCGGCGCAACAGCCCGGTCGCCTCCAGCCGGTCGCACAGCCGACTCGCCGACGAGGGCACCACGTCCAGCAGCTCCGCCAACCCGTTGACGTTGGTCTCCGGCCGATCGCTGATCAGCGTGAGCACCCTCAGCTGGGTGGGCGGCACCTGGTGCCGCGCCGAGGCCGAGTCGAGCACAGCGATCAGCGTCCCGGCGGCCGCGTCGATCGCCGCGGCGAGATCCGCAGGTCGCTCCACCTGATGTCCCCTGCCATCGTCGCGCTGGTGCCCGCCCGGCAACGCGGCGGCGAATCTCACCCCGTGCCCCGTTCGCGCGGACCGTGCCAGTCCAGACAGACCACGACGGCGTCGTCGCGGAGATCGAAATCCGCGTGGTAGGCGTGCAGTTCGCGCATCACCGTACCAACCGCCTCGGCCGGCGGCTGCAGCCGCGTGGCGCGCAGGGACCGCGCCATCATCCGCTGCCCGTACGGCTCCTGACCCGGCGGCTCGGCGGCCCACACCCCGTCGCTGACCACGAAGAGGCGGTCACCCGGCGCGAGTTGCACCTCCTGAAGCTCGTAGCGGGTTTCCGCGAACATGCCCAGCGGCAACTGCTGATCCAGCTTCATCGGCTCGACCGTGGACCCCCGCATCCGCAACAGATGTGGCGAGCCCGCGTCGACCGCCCGTACCCGGCCGGTGCGAGTGTCCACCTCGATCAGCAGGGTGGCCACGTACCGGGCGCCCCGGTGTTGGTAGAAGACCGTGTCCGAGGCCAGCTCGGCCTGCTCCACCAGGCCGCCGCCGGAGCGGCGCGCGTTGCGCATCGCGTTGACCGTCACGGCGGTCAACAGGGACGCGGCCAGCCCAGTGCCCTCGCCGTTGAGCACCGTCACGGTGAGACGGTCACCGTCCAGCGACCAGTCGAAGTGGTCACCGCCCACTGTGTACGCCGGTTCGAGCTGACCGGCCAGATCGAACGCGTGGTGCGCCACCCCGCGACCGGGCAGCAGGTCCCACTGCATCTCGGCGGCCATGGTCAGTCGCTCCCGACGCCGGGCCCGCCGGTAACGGTCGGTCTCCCGGTCCGCCGCGCGCATCGCCACCGCCAGGGCGCCGGCGATGTCCGTGGCCCGACCGGTGACGGCCGGATTCGGTACGGCCGGGAGCTCGATCATCAGCACGCCCAGCCGCTCCCCCCACACCGTCAACGGCAGGTAGAGCCGGCACGGGCCCTCGCCGTCGCGTACCGGTTGCTGGCTGCTGAAACAGCGTTGCGCCATGGTGTGGCAGGCCAGGAACCCACCCGCCGGCAGGTCCGGGTCCAGCACCGGCCAGAGGCCGCTGATCCGGTAGTCGGCGACGAAGACGTCGGTGCGCAGCGCGCCCATCGCCGACCGGATCGCCCGGTCCGCCGCCTCGGCCAACTGGTCGGGCGGGGCCTCGCGCAACGCGCGCGACACCACGTCAGGCGCGTCTACCATCGTCGTCCTCCCCAGAAGCTTGCTATAGGGCAAGCATCATACGGACGCCCTCGGACGGATGATCGGCGCGGTCAGTCAGCCGCGCGGGTCGCGAGCACACCGTGGAACGCGTCGGGCACCCGTGCCGGCGGCCCTTCCGGCCGCCACTCGGCGACCGGGACGATCCCGTCCGCAGTTGGCGCCCACCGACCGAGCAGGGGCGCGAACCCCGCGGGTGGACGCATACGGAACTGCGGGCCCATCATCGCCAGCGCCTCCGGGTGTCCCGCCAGCTCCTCGGTGTCGAAGTCCACCGCCAGCAGACTGCCCGGTGCCGCGGCAGCGTACAGCTCGTCGAGGGTACGGGTCAGCGTGGCGTCGTCCAGGAACGCGGCCAACCCGAGGAAGACGACCCCGACCGGCCGGCGGCCCCACCCCGGCACGAAGCGGTGCAGCTGCGCCGGGTCGACAGTGCCGATGTCGGTCGCGTCGCCGAAGCCGTAGCCCGCCCGGTCACTGCCGGCGAGGATGCTCTGTCCCAACCGGATGGCGACCGGGTCGACGTCGGTGTAGAGCACTGTCGCGTCGGTGGCGACCTCGTGCACGTTGCCCATCGTCGGCACCCCGGCGCCGAACACCAGGAACCCGTCCACGCCCTCGCCGGCCATGGCCCGCACCGCCCGGCCCAGGAACGCCCGCAGCTCCCGGAACACCGGGGCGCACGGCCCGTACGCCTGCTCGAACGCGCTCGCGGCGGCCACGTCCACCGGGAAGTGATGCTGCCCGCCGAGCCAAAAGTCGATCATGCGGGCGGTGCTCGGCTGGTCCGGTTCACCCATCGGTGACGCTCCCCTCCCCGGTCGTCGCCAGCGTACCGACCGGGACGCGCTCAGCGGTATCGCGACGCAGGGGCGTCCAGGCCCGCGATACTGGCCGCGAGCGGAGGTGGGCGGTGAACTCGGCGAACAACGCGGCGGTGGTGGTCGGCGTCGACGGCTCGGAGTCGGCGCTGCGCGCCGTGCGCCTCGCCGCCACCGAGGCGGCGCGCCAGCACCGCCCACTGCGGATCGTGCACGGCTTCATCTGGCCGCTGCTGCACGTAGCGGTCTCCCCCGCCCCGGACGCGCCGCCCGGCGGTGGGCTGCGCCACCGGGCGGAGGAACTGGTCGCCGCCGCGGTGCACGAGGCCGAGGCGACCGTGCCCGGGTTGTCGATCTCCGGCGAGATCATCGACGGTGAGGCCGCCGCGGTGCTGGTGGGCGAGTCCCCCACCGCCGCGCTCATCGTGCTCGGCGACCGCGGGCTGGGTGGGTTCTCCGCGCTCGTGGTCGGTTCGGTCGCGGTGCAGGTCGCCGCGTACGCCGACTGCCCGGTGCTGGTGGCGCGGGGCGCGCAACGCCCCGACGAGCCGGTGCTGGTCGCGGTCGACGGTTCGGAGGCCTCCCGGCGGGCCGCGGACCACGCCGCCGAGACCGCCGTGTCGCTCGGCGTGCCGCTGGTGGCCGTGCACGCCTACCGGCACCCGGGCAGCAGCGGTCCGGGCGACATGCAACCCCTGGTGTACGACGAGGCGACGCTGCACGGCGAGCAGGAGCGGATGCTCGCCGGGTGGCTGACCGGGCTCACCGAGGAGCATCCGGGCCTGCGGTTGACCTGCCGGGTGATACATGGTCGACCCGGCAGTGTGCTCGCCGAGGCGTCCCGCGCCGCCCAACTGGCGGTCGTCGGTGGGCGCGGGCACGGCGAGGTGACCGGGTTGCTGCTGGGGTCGGTGAGCCAGTCGATGCTGCACCACGCGCAGTGCCCGGTCGTCGTGGTCCGCGCGCCCCACTAGCCGCCCGGGGTTGGTCCGCCGCCAGGCGGGTAGACGGCCGCGGTACGCCCAGCGGACGGTGGGCAGCACCAGGTGCCCAGACCGACGAAGGAGGCACAGATGCCAGGACCACGGCCGGGCAGTAACGCGTACGACAAGCAGCGGGCGCGGTTGCGCAACGCGATCGACGACTCCGGACGCCGAGTGCCCGACGGCAAGGCCAACCAGGTCGCGAACAGGATCCTCCAGGAGGATCGCGGCCAACGGGGTGTGGTGCGCGGGGACCGGACGTACGGCCCGAAGAGCGAGCGCGAACCGGGCGACCCGAAGTGAGGAGGGTCGACGTGGCCGACGGCGCGATCGCGGGCGTACGGGCGAGGTCCAGATGGGCCAGCCGTCGCCGACGGTGATCACCTGGATGTTGCCGCCGTGGTTGTCGTGCTTGGCCGACCACCACAGATC
>NZ_JBEXHP010000132.1:0-13961 GCF_040607895.1 Micromonospora sp. NPDC005220 | reverse complement strand
GGGTGCCGGTGAATCACCGGCACCCCGCTCGACTCCCGGGATGGTTACGACCGGGACTTGTCCTGCTTCCAGGAGAGCGGACCCGGCAGGTCGACCCGGTGCGCACGCGCCTTGGAGTTCCAGGACCAGCGACCGATCTTGATGCTCCACGAGGAGAAGCCGTTCTCGGTGAAGTTCAGAATGATCGGTCCGTACTTCTTACGCTTGCGAAACATGAGGCCCATCGGAGCACTCCCCTCGTCACCGTTCCCTGCCGTGTCGAGATCGAACATTCCCGAACCGGAAACTTTTGAAACCCTCCCGCTGTCCGTCCTGGACGGTGACCACCGCGGCCCGGGCGCGGCGGCTGCCCCGACTCAGCGGGGCTCCCACGCGTCGGGCAGCGCGGTGAGCTTGCGGACGTGCGCGGGCAGTCGACCGCTGACGATCTCGGCGAGGCTCACCTCGTCGACGACCCGCCGCACGGCGGCGCGGACCGCCACCCACAGGCCGGGCAGGTTCTCCGCCGACCCCTCGTACCGGGTCTCCTCCGGGCGCAGGCCGCGCACCCCGGCCAGGGGGCCCTCCACGGCGCGCAGCACCGCGCCGACGGTCACCTCGCGGGGCGGGCGCGCGAGGGTGTAGCCGCCCTCGGCGCCACGTTGGGCGCGGACGATGCCGGCCCGGCGCAGATCCGCCAGGACCGCCTCCAGGAACTTGCGGGGCATGTCCTGCTCCGCGGCGATGGCCTGGGTGGACAGCAGCGAGGGGTACGCGGTGGCGAGGCTCAACGCCGCCCGTACCGCGTAGTCGCCGCGCGCGGAGATCTGCACCCTGCCATCATGCCCGGCCGGTGCCGCCCGGCCCTCCGGCGGGCGGCCCGGGTCTCGTGGCGTGCCCGCTGTTGGCGGATTCGCCGGGGATGCCGATGCGGAACCTGCCACCGTTGGCGCCGGTCGACTCGGCCGGCGGTCGAGGTCGGACCACCCGGCCGGCCGCCGGTTGGTCCCGGGCGGCCCGGAACGCGCCGGGGCTGACCCCGACCTCGCGGGTGAAGAAGCGGCCAAAGTTCGTGGGTTCGGAGAAGCCGAGCCGCCGGCCGATCTGGGCGATCGGCTGGTCCGTGGCGGCGAGTAGCCGGCGGGCCTGCAACGCGACCCGCTCGTCGATGACCTGCTTGGCGCTGCGACCGGTGACGGCCAGGCAGGCCCGGGTCAGGGTGCGCACCGAGCAGCCGAGCTCGGCCGCATAATCCTCCACCCGCCGGGTGTACGGATAGCCGTGCTCCACCTCGCGGCGGAACCGGTGGAACGTCTCGTCCTCCGGTCGGGACGGTGACCGGTCGGTGTGGGCCAGGGCCAGCCGCAGCAGCAGCACGGCCAGCTGATGCCGGAGCAGCACCCGGGCGGTGGGGCCGTCGGGGTGCCGCCGACAGTCCACCGCCAACTGGCTCACCTCGCTGATCACCGCGTCCTCGTCCTCACCGGCCAACTGCCGCCAGGTCGCGGCCGTGGTCAGGTCGACGTCGAAGCCGCGCAGCGCCTCGGTATCCCAGGCGACCACTGTGGCGTCGAACTGGGGGCCGGCGCAGCGCAGCACCTGGCCGGGGCGGACCCGCAGCAGGGTGCCGGGCCGGCACGGCAGCAGGTGAAAGTCGAGCTCCGCGTCGCCGTGCCTACGGGTGGTGAGAATCAGCAGCTCCCGCTCGACGATCACCGGCCGACGCCAGCCCGGGTCACCGGCAAGATCGGCCAGCGCGAACGTGGCTATCTCGTCGGGTACGGAAGACGACGTTCCGATCGATGGCGCGGGGGAGGGATCGGTGGAGACCATCGCCTGCGACGGTAGCCCGAACCGCAGGTCACCGCATCCCGATCGACGCTCGTGGCGGAATCCGCGGTGCGGCACGGGCTTGTCCCCGTCCCGGCGGCCGGGCTACGTTACCCGGCGGTAGCGCCGTCGGTCCGCGGTCCACCCGGCATCCGCCGGCGACCTCGACCGGCCGGCGGCCCCCGCCGACTCGCGATGGGATGGGCATGACGCAGCTGTTCTCGGTCGAAGGTAAGACGGTCCTGGTCACCGGCGGGTCGCGGGGAATCGGGCTGATGATCGCCCAGGGCTTCGTCCGGGCCGGCGCGCACGTGATCATCTCGTCCCGCAAGGCGGACGTCTGCGAGGCGGTCGCGGCAACCCTCTCCGCCGAGGGGCGCTGCGAGGCCATCCCCGCCGACCTCAGCGACGACGCCGGCGCCGAGGCCCTCGCTGCCGCCGTACGCGAGCGCTTCGACCGCCTCGACGTGCTGGTCAACAACGCCGGCGCGACCTGGGGCGCACCGCTGGAGGACTACCCCGAGGCCGCGTTCGACAAGCTCTGGGCGGTCAACGTCAAGGCCGTCTTCCGGCTCACCACCGCGCTGTTGCCGGCGCTGCGCGCCGCCGCCAGCGCCGACGACCCGGCCCGCGTGATCAACATCGGGTCGATCGACGGCATCCGGGTGCCGTTCATGGAGGTGTACGCGTACTCGGCCACCAAGGCGGCCGTGCACATGCTCACCCGCAGCCTGGCCCACCAACTCGCCGGTGAGCAGATCACCGTCAACGCGATCGCGCCCGGCCCGTTCGAGAGCAAGATGATGGCGTTCGCGCTCGACGACCCGGCGAGCCGGGCCGCCATCGAGCAGCAGGTGCCGCTGGGCCGCATCGGACGCCCCGAGGACATGGCCGGCACGGCCATCTACCTCTCGTCACGCGCCGGCGCGTACCTCACCGGCGCGGTCATTCCCGTCGACGGCGGCATCACCACACACGGCTGAGCACCGGCCGACCCCGGGGCGCGCTGTCCGCGTACCCCTGGGGTGTTTGTGCCGGGGCCGCGCGGACTCGGCAGATCCGCGCGGCCCCGGTGTTGCTCTTTTCTCAGCGACCGGCGAGCAGCCGGTTCACCGCCGTGTCGACGTCCAGGTGCTCGGCCTCCCGGCCGCGCGGGACGACGACGTAGGTCCGTCGAAGGAAACGCACCAGGACGCTGCGCGGCACCTCGAAGAGGGCGTTGCCGTCCGGTGACGAGAGGGCCAGCGCGACGAAGTCGCCGCGCGGTGTGGCCCAGGGCCAGACCCGCACATCGCCGATACCGGCCGGCTCGTCCAGGCCGGTGACCAGAAGTTCGCGAGCGAACGACCAACTCACCGCCTCGCCCCCGGCCGATTCGGCATGGAACAGGACATGGACCGCATACGGGTCAGCAGGGTCGTAACGCAGACTGGCACGCACCGGCAAGGCGGTGGCGTCAGGTGCGACGAGCCTTAGCGACGTCTCGACCTCTACGGTCGTCGGTCGGATGACACTCATGGACGTTCTCCCCCCGGCACCGCTGCGGAACGCGCGTGTCCCGCTTTTCCCATACTCAGGTGCTACTCCTGGCTACGCTCCGCCATACGCTGACTTCACCCAGTGGTGGGAAGGGGGACGGAAAGGCCGCGTGAATGTGAGCATTCATGTAGGATTTCCGGTTCTGCCCAGTGCGTGATCCCGCCCGGTATCGGGTGGCTCAGTCGTCGACTTACTCCGGTAACGTCCAGTCGGCCGTTGCAGTGACGGGCCCGAGCGACACTGGGGGGTGAAATGGTGACGAAGCAATCCTCAGTGGATGCGTCGGCGGCGCCCGGCCCGCCGAAAGTCGCGGTCCGATCAGCTGAAAAGCGGGGGTACGGAGTGCCGATGGAGCAGCCCGAACGGGCCGGTCGGCCGGCGTCCGACGCCGGTCGTTCCGGAGGCGATGGCGCCGGTCGCGGTGGCGGCGCCGCCGTCGGTCGTGGTGGCGGTACCGGGGCTGGTGGCGATAGCGGTGCCGGTGCTGGTCCGGGCGGCGGTGCCGGTGCTGGTGGTGGTGGCGGGATAGCCGTGCAGGAGCGACCGCGCCGCCCCCGTTGGCGCGAGCGGATCTCGCTGACCCTCGACCTCATCCGCGCCAACCCCACCGGCCGGATCGCACTCAAGATCTTCATCGCGGTCGCCGGGGCGCTGGTGGTGACCATCGGCATCGCCCTCATCCCGCTCCCCGGGCCGGGCTGGCTGCTGGTGATCGCCGGCCTGGGCATCTGGGCCGTCGAATACCACTGGGCCCGCCGGCTGCTCGGCTTCACCCGCCGCCATGTCCACGGCTGGACACTCTGGGTGACGAGACAGTCGCTGCTGGTGCGAATCGTGCTCGGCTCCGTCGGCCTGGTCTTCGTGGCCACGGTGGTCTGGCTGTCCCTCAAGTACAGCCTCGGCATCGACGTGGTGGCCGAAGCGATGCGGTACCTCGCGACGCGCTGACCCCGGATTTCCGGTCCGGTTCCACGATCGGGTAGAGTCAGTGGCGCTGAGGGCGATTAGCTCAGTGGGAGAGCGCTTCGTTCACACCGAAGAGGTCGCTGGTTCGATACCAGCATCGCCCACTCTCAGTTTCTGCAGGTCAGAAGCCCGTTGCCGGAGTAGCCGGTAACGGGCTTCGCCGTATGTGCTGCTTACATTGGGAGCAGATTGGGAGCAGCGCGGCTGGTTCTGGGTTCGGATCGCCATGAACCGCCCGGCTGAGTGACCTGATGTGCGGCCCCGAACGGGCCTGGTGGGCTGGTTGAGGAGTTGGGCCAACCACTGCCGGTGCCGCGTGGCGAGAGGGTGCCTCGGGGTTATGGCTCATCGGTTGACCCGTGGCCGTGGGCCCGATGGTTGGCCCATTCGCCGGTCCACATTGCGAGGTCGTGTACCCAGGTCTCCGTGCTCTGCCGGGACTTGGCCGCCCGTTTCGTTGCGTTCCGTGACGCGAAGTGGTCCAGGACCCGAGGGTCAGTCGCAGTCCATGCGGGAAGCTGCGCTAACCACTCTTCCGCCTGTTCGGCGCTGTGGCCGCTGCCGATCAGCCACTGGACGAGCAACGCGAGTCTTGACACCTTCCGCAGTCGGATCCCGAGATCTATCGTTCGGTGAATGTCGCCATCGACATGCTCGCCGAGATCGGGCCAGGTCTGGGACGCCCGCTGGTCGACACGGTGCAGGGTTCGAGGGCGCCCGATCTACGCTTCGGCCGTCAGTCCGAGGTCCGGATCTGTTCCAGGCGCGTCAGAGGTTCCTGGAGGTACTCCATGAGCTCCCGCAGCGCGTCCTTCTCCGCCGTGGTGATCACAACGTCCTCCTCCCACAGGGCGCCGACGAGCGTCGTGATCGCCAGGTCCCAGGCCCCGGCGCCGGCGGCGTTCAGGACGATCGGCCGGTACCTCGGGCTGATCCTGGGTGCGAGCTGGTCGGTGATCTGGCGGCTGTACCAGTAGTATTCGTTGACTTCCATGGGTCTCCCGTGGGTTCGGTGGCTAGGTCGGCCGCTTGGGCGGCGGGTTGGTGGTGACGCCCTCGCCGCTGAGGGGGTGGCCGCCGGAGATGCTGCCGTCCTTGTCCAGGGTAACGACGCAGGTGATGCCGTCGCGGGTGCCGGTGACGACCCAGCCGTCGCCGCCGGGACGTGGCTGAGGGCGGCTGTCGGGGTTGGCGGCGATGCTCTTGAACCAGCCCTCGACCTGCTCCTTGGTGGTGCCGGGCGGGAAGAGCGTCTTGCCGGGCTCGGTGGACGAGGGCTTGTGGTCGCCATTACCCTTCCCGTCGCCGTCCCAGATCTTGTCCATCGCCCCGTCGCCCATCTGACCGAAGCGGTGCATGTCGTACTTGGCGTCGGTGAACTCGGGGTCGTCCCAGGGGTTGGTCCTCTTGGGTACTTCGGGCTCGGATGTGTCGGCGCCCTTCGGGCGGCCCTCCTCGGCGCGCTTGATGCCGTGCTGCTGGGCTGCTCCCACGCGCTTGGGCATCATTCCGGGGTTGAACTTGGGACGCTTGGGGCCATCGCCGTCACCGCCGTGCGGTGGGGTGGGGCCTGAGGGGTGCTTGTTGTGCAGGCCCGCCACGGCGAACAGGACCACCAGGACGGCGGTGGTCCGCAGAGCCGCCATGAGTTGTCGCATCGAGGGCCGCCTAGACGTCGAGGAGTGCGCGGAGGGCGGAGAGGCTGCTGATCAGGCCCATCAGCCAGCCGAAGATGCGGCCGGTCCAGCGGACGACGGCGATTGCGAGCTGGGAGGCGACCAGCGGTGTGGCGACGCCGAGAGAGAAGACCACCTCGGCCAGCCACACCACGACCTTGGCGATGCAGTCGGCGATGAAGGCGCGCACGACCTCCCGCACTATCTGCACCACGGTTCCCGCGCCACGGGTCGCGGCACCCATGCCGGCGGCCGTGCCCGCGAAGATCCCGGCGACGTCGATGTTGATGGTGAGGATGTCGCGGTAGGCGTCGGCGGCAGCGCCCTGCCATCCGTCGAGGTCGCCGACCAGCCGCGCCTTGAGGTCCTCGGCGATGGAGAACAGCTCACTGGCCATGTTGTCCCAGGTCATGGCGTGCGTCTCGATGGTCTCGGGATCACCGGCGAGCCAGTCGAGTGCCTGCTTCAGTGGCTCGACCTGCTCGATGGCCCACTCGATGCCCATCGACAGGAGCGTGCTGAACGGGTCGATGGCGATGGCCGCCCCGTCGAGAGCGGCGCCCAAGCCCGCGATTGAGCCGTCGATCCAGCTGCCGGAGTCGATGGCGTCCTTGATGCCCATGTAGTCGTCGGCGAGCGGCAGGCCGGTCCAGCCGTCGCGGTGGGCGGCGCTGGTCGAAGGGATGTCGGAGGTCGTGGCGACCAGTGGGTTGCTCATGAGAGGACGCCGGGCCGGCTCAGGTCGCGGAGTGGAAGGAGTTGAAGCCGTCGGTGGTCGACTCCTCGGTCCGCTCGTAGGCGTCGACGTTTTTCTTGATTCCCGCGGCGAGCAGCGCGATGTTCTCGGCGAGCATATCCACGCCCCTGTCCTGGTCCCGGTGGCGTCCCTCCAGGATGGGCGGCAAGAACTGGCAGAGCTGCCCGTAGGCATCGTCGGCCTGGAAGATGGTGCCGCTCGCGGCCTTGACGGCGGCGAAGCGGTCGTGGATGGCCAACATGGCCGCGGCGTGCGCGCGCAGGGCCTCGACGTCGACCTCGAACCCCCCGTGCATCAGTAACGCCCCTCTTCGTCCTCGGTGTCGGCGGTCCGGAATCCGGCCAGCAGGGCCCGGCCGGTCGCCGAGTCGGCGCCGACCGTCTCCCGCACGACCTCGGCGGCGGCCTCGGCGAGCTTGACCCGAGCATTGCGATAGGCGCCCATGATCGCCTGCTGCGTCTGCTCCAGGCTCACGCGCTGCACCCGCGCGGAGAGCCGGACGTCGGCCATCGCCCCCGTGGAGTCGACGGTGACCTCGACGATCCCGTGGGCGTCGGTGGCCGCGACCCGCAGCGCGCGCAAGCCGGCAGCGGCGGCCTGCGTGTCGGCGGCCCGACGCACGGCATTGGCCTGCCATGCCTCCAGGCGTTCCCGCGCATCCTCGGCGTCCAACAGCGGATTAGCCATCGCGCCTCCGTTTCCGTTGCCGAGCAGGGGCATTTAGAGACGTCAGTGTAGCCACGGCCCGCCACACCAGGTTGCCGAGCGAATGCGGCGTGATCTGGTCAATCTGGATCTCGGCCTGCTCGACCTGGCGGCGGTCAAGGAGCTGTGTGGACGGCTCGTGCCGGGCGCGTTCTATGCGTACCTGGACCTCTTACGGCTGACCGATCGACACGCGCAGCCGTTGCTTGAGGGGGTGGTTTGTGACTTCTTTCCGCTTTGCGGTTGCCTGGTCTTTGCCGACCCGTAGCCAATGCGGTCAAGTCGCGTTAGGACGGTCGTGAGTGGACAAAAGGCGTATCCGAGTGACGTGACCGATGAGCAGTGGGCGGTGGTCGGACCCTTCCTGCAGGCGTGGAAAGACCGACATCCGTCGGTGTCTGGGCATCAGGGCCGCTACGAGCTGCGGGAGATCGTGAATTCGATCTTCTACCAGAACCGGACCGGTTGTCAGCGGGCGTACCTGCCGCACGATCTGCCGCCGAAGTCCGCGAGGTACTACTACTCTGCCCGGTGGCGCGATGACGGCACCGATCAGGTGATTCATGATCTGCTGCGCTGTCAGGCGCGGGAGAAGGCGGGACGGGCGGAGGACCCGACCGCGGTGGTGTTGGAGACCCAGTCGATCCGGGCAGCCATCCACGTCCCGGCCGCGACGACCGGCAAGGACGCCGGCAAGCGGGTGCCGGGCAGGACCTTAAGCACCCGCGTGCTGCCCTCGAACTCTGCCGCGACACCCAAGTACAAGGCCACGAAGTCGCCCTTGATCAACCGTGTGGCAGGGACGCCCACAGGTGGGAGAGGTTGCGCCGCGATGTCGAGTGTTCGAAGTTCAATCACCCGCTCCAGACAGTTCGCGAGATCCACGATCCGGCACTGTAGGTCAGCATCCCTCGCAGCGGCGCCCCGCGCCACGGGCAGCAGCCGGACTCTCGTGGGTACCGCCCGCGGTTCGATGACGACAGGACCAAGTCGTGTCTTAACTCCCGGGTGCCTGATCTTCTGCGCCACCTGGCCGGCGTCAATGGCGCCGTGCGTCCGCACAGCGATGGCCTGAGCGAGTGGGCCGCGTTCAGGATTGCTGACCCCGCTTGCGCAACGGCCGAGCTTGGTCGACACCGCACCAGGCCCGGCCGCTGCGTCACGCGGCTAGGAAATGTTCCAGCGCCGGTTCCAGTTCATGCTGCAGGTCCATACCTGCAGTGGTGCGCCGTTGTCGTAGCTGAAATCCTTGACGCCGAGGCACTTCTTGCTCGTCATGTTGACGAGTTGCAGCCAGGGGTCACCCGGCGTCGCCGGAGCCGCGATCCATTCCTGCGGATTCGCATGCTTCAGCCTCCGTGCTCGTGTGGTGCACCGACCGTGTAGAGAAGTGTGGCGAGCGACAGGAGCGCCACAATGATGCGGATTCTCATGCCGGCCCCTCAGCTTCCCTCTGTCATTGGTGCGCCGATGGTGTAGAGCAGCAGGGCCAGCGACGCCAACGTGAGCATCGCGTAGGCGGCCTGGCGCCAGACGGTGGACATGGTCATGTTTCACCTCCCGTGATGTGCTGGGATACCGGATCGGGTTGGTCGTGGCGGCGGCGCATCGCGAGCGCCGTGAGCGCGACGGTCCCGGCGCCGATGAGCACGTCGCCGGGACTGACGAGCTTCTTCAACGGCCTGACCGGGATCGTGTCACCGAGGAACGCGAACCGGGTCGCATCGTCCGCGGGTTCGTTCTTGGGCGTGGTGAGATCCGGCCGTAGGCCGACCGCCTCGGCCCTGCTCGGCTGGTACGGCATGCGTCCGTTGAGGGCGACGGCCACTCCATTGGCGAGCGCACCTACCGTGATGGCGACGCCAGCGACGCGGATCGCGAGCGGCCATCTGGGAAGGTTCATGGCCAGCCACCACAGGACCAGGCCGAATACGACGACCAGCGTGCCGGGATGCCGCAGGGCAGCCACGTGGTACTGCGCCGCCTGGACGACGGCGGCCAGCCACAGGAGCCACACGGCCGAGAGTCGGATGCTCCGCAAGCCGGCGATTCGACCCCCGCTGGCGTAGCCGACAATGACACCCAACGTCGGCGGTGCGATGAGCAAGATCAGACTGTGGATCGACATGGCACCACCGTGTGGGCCTCGACTGCCCTGAGTCCGGTCATTTGCGGTCCCTCTCGTGGAGTTCCCCTCGACAGACTAAGTGCAGTGTGGATTGCCGGATCTGATCGCGGCATGGTTCTTCCGTCCATCGGTTCACTGATGATCAGGCTTCACGCGGGGGCCAGCCAGTTGCGCGTGTATCTCACAGTGCATCGAGCCCCCATCGCGACATCGGATGTCGTATCCGTCGTCGCCGTTGGCGCTCGGAGACTTCTCACTGACGCCGATGATGTGCTGTATGCCGAAGCGGACCGGCAACGGCGCAGGTAGGCGCCGACGGGTGGGATAGTGCCGGACGCCGGTCCGTCCGGCGTCGGTCAGGACAGGGCTGTCCGGGACCAGTCCGCGAGTTGTGCGACCAGGCCTTGGAGTCTTCGTAGTGCCAATTCTCCTGAGCTGTCACGGCCGTACTGTGGATGGCCGAACGTGCCGTCGCGGATCACGCGGCCGAGAGCAAGTGGCGCGAACCAGCAGTATTTTGCCGCGCCACAGGCAGCAATCGCGTGGCGGACGGTGTCCGGGGCGCCGTGCCAGCCACCATCGTGGAGGCCGGTGATGTACTCCTCGGTAACGGCGGCGGCGATGTCGGGGAGCAGGGCAGCGTCCATTAGTCCGTCGGCAACGCTGTCCACGATGAGGTTGGCGGCATCTTCGCCGATACCGCCTTCGCCGGTGAACGCCCAATCCATCAGCACGGTGCTCGCGTCGTCCTCGACGAGGTTGCTCGGCCAGACATCCAGGTGGCAGACCGTTCGAGGGGTGGCTTCGGCGACGGCGAGGATCGCATGCCGTTGAGCCCAGAGCTGTCGGAGTTGATCGCGTACGGTGTCCGGCCAGGCTGCGGCTACTGCGTGGTTCCAGTGCTCGTCGCCGCTGATCCAGACGCCACAGCCGGGTCCCTTGGCCTGGTACTGAGCGAGCCAGCGGCGCGACAGCCAGGGCAGGTCCGGCACCCGACCAACCCACCGCGCCTGCGCCGCACCCAACTGCCGCGCGAAGCGCGCCAGCCGTGGCACCGGCCATGACATTCCGGGCGCACCCTTGGCGTCCGCCAACCACAACTCGATTGCGCCGTCAGGCCGCTGACTGATCTCCAACAGTGCAGGAGCCGCGATGCCAGCGTCGGCGTAGACGCTGGCTGCGAATCCGGTGGTGTAGGCGAGCACCTCTCGCTGCCAGTAGTTCCAGTGGGTGGGTTCGTCGCTGGTCTGCCAAGCGGGAGAGCCGACAGGTTCGGACGTAGGTGGCCTGGCGACCTTGAGCACGGCGCTGCCGGCTGGACCCTGTACCCGCCAGATTCCGCCGGTCGCGGCGTTGCCCTCGTTGTGCATCAGGGCATCCACCCGCACTCTTCAAAGCTTGGTGAGCTGCGCGCTGGTGAGTAGACACCCAACCCACGGACGCGGAGTGCTTGAAAAGGGTGGCGCGTGCAGGGCGGTGATTGGGTAGCGTCCCGGGCGTGATCGAGCTTGTCGACCGGCATACGGTTCTCGCCGTTGTGGTCGGGTCGCGGGCGTACGGCTTGCATGGCCTTGCCTCCGACTACGACCGGCGTGGTGTCTATGTGGCGCCCACGCGGGCGTTCTGGCACCTCGACAAGCCGCCCACTCACCTCGACGGTCCGGCGGTGGAGCAGTTCTCCTGGGAGTTCGAACGCTTCTGCGTCCTGGCCCTGCAGGGCAACCCGACGGTCCTGGAGGTGCTCTGGTCCCCACTGGTCGAGACGATCACCGCCGACGGAGAAAGGTTGCTGGCAGCACGGCAGGCGTTCCTGTCGAGGCGGGTGGCTGAGACCTACGGCAACTACGCGCGGGATCAGCTCAACCGGGTGGCGGCCCGCCGCGAGCGGACCGGCGAGACGAATCACAAGCAGGCCATGCATATGATCCGGCTGCTGATCGCCGGGGCGCATGTGCTGCGTACCGGGGAGGTGCTGGTCGACGTTCGTCACCTGCGCGACCGGCTGCTCGCGGTGCGGCGCGGCGAGTTGTCCTGGGATGAGGTCGCCGCCTGGGCGGCGGACCTACTTGGCGAGCTTGCCGACGCGGCGGGCACCACTACGCTGCCCGAACAGCCCGACCGGGTTGAGGTGGATCGGCTGCTCACCACCGTACGGGAGAGGAACCTGAAGTGACCACCGAGGTGCCGCCGTGGGCTGCCGAGGTAGCCCACGGCCTGCCCCGTCCGCTGTTGTTCGCCACCGTTAGCGGCGCGCATCTGTACGGCTTCGCGTCCATCGACTCCGATCTGGATCTGCGGGCCGTGCATCTGCTGCCGGCCGAGGAGGTTGTCGGGCTGCGCACCGGTCCGCAGACGTTGCAGCACATGGGCATGCACGACGGCGTCGAGTTGGACGTGGTCAGCCATGATCTGCTGAAGTTCGTCAAACTGTTGAACAGTCGCAACGGGTACGTTCTGGAGCAGTTGCTGTCGCCGCTGGTGGTCGTGACCACTGCGGTGCACGCCGAACTTGTCTCTCTGGCTCCGCTACTGGTCACTCGTCACCATGCGCACCACTACCTCGGTTTCGCGGCCACCCAGGAGAAGTTGTACGCCAAGACCGGGCAGCTCAAGCCTGCGCTGTACACGCTGCGGGTCCTGCTCACCGGGATCCACCTCATGCGAACCGGCCGCGTAGAGACGAACCTTGGCGTGCTCGGAACGAGGTTGTCCTACATACCGGATCTCATTGCCGCCAAGCGAGAGGCCGAGCATGGCCCGCTCCCCGCAGGTGTTGCAGGGTGGCTCGCTACCGACGTGTCGCGGCTGCGCGCCGAGCTGGAGACGGCCCGGGACATCTCGGCGTTGCCCGCGCGCGTAGATCCGGCAGCCGTGGACGCCCTGCACGACCTGGTGGTGCGTACCCGACTGCACGGGCTCCCCAGCCAGCATCGTGAGTCAGCGGGCTGAGCTCCGCCGCGGGCCCCTCATCTGAAACACCGATCTCATGCGCAACGTCCTGAGCAGGCCCCTCGGGCTGAGGACGTTATTGGCGGCACCGAAGGCGTCAGCATTGGAGTCCCCGCGCGGAGTGCTCGCCGTCGCTGTCGCCTCCGTGGCTACCGGCTCCAGCGTGAGTACTCGGCGTGCAGTGCGGTGTGAGTCCGGCGTTTGTCGAGGAGGCTCCGAGATTCGGGCTTGTGAGCCGTTCCTACCGTGGGTTGGCCTTCGTGCATGGTGATCGTCATGCCCGGCTGGAGGTGACGCCAGAGGGCTGGGGACAGTGGGCCCAGGCGGACCGACCCGGTGGCGCCTGGTGGCTACGCCCAGGGTGGGATGAATCGGCCGATGTAGTCGCGGGCACGGGGGCGCGGGTCATGCCAGTACTGGGTCGGCATGCGGTGGTGGTGCTGCTGGCAGAATTTAGCGAGACCTTCTGTGATCGTGAGGCGCTCTAGCGGCTGGCCTTCGAAGTCCGCGTTGACCGCCAGCAGTTGAAGCTCGGGATTCCAGCCTGAGTGGTCAAACGCCCAGCCATCCCAGGTCGCGTAGGTGTGGAAGACCTGCCGCTGGCCCGGGAGCCGCGATGCGGCTATCTCGATGGATTTGTTCGGAAAGGAATCCCGGCAGACCCAGGCGAGGACGTGACAGGCGCCGGCAGCGAAGAAGGCTTGGTCCGTCCGGTCCCACGCGATCCGCTGGTCTGATCGCTCGATCGGCGTCCGACGAAACGCTCCCGCTGCTCTGGCTGCCACAGTCCGGACGGTAGTGGATCAGCTGACCCATTCGTTCACGCCGGCGTCAGGGAGTCGCGATGAGATGAAGATGCCTTTCTTGCTTCAGGCGGCGAAGTAGCTGTAGACCGTCGGGTGGGGTGGGAAGTCGTGGGGTAGGTAGCGCCAGGCGATGCCGGTGCCGTTGACGTACAGGATCGCGTTGAAGATCTCGCGCAGGTCGTGGGTGAGGGTGCGGCCGCTGACGCCGGCGTCGGTGCGGGCCTGTCGCCAGGCTGCCAGGCGGGTGCGATCACGGCCCATCGGGCGTCGGACAGGTCGGACGGATAGGCGCGTCGCGCGGTCATGATTCAGGCGTACGGTGCCTGGGTGTCGGATCGACGGACCTCATGTACGTCGATGTCGGGGTGAAAGTGAATCAGACACGATCGCGGGTTGAAATGCTCTGAATCTGGTCACCGTGGAGCTGGCCAGGATGTGCGCCTTCCGGGTCAGGTAAGGCATATTGCCCTGACGAGGTCGGGGCGTAAATCAGTCGCTACTGACGCGAACGCGAAACAAACGTCCAGTTAGTACTCCAACGTCACTTGGCTTTGGCGTTGGGCGTGGCGTGGGCATGGAGACGGCCACCGCGTCGATCATCGATGGTTTGTGAGGACAACCGAAGA
>NZ_JBEXHP010000131.1:0-14154 GCF_040607895.1 Micromonospora sp. NPDC005220 | reverse complement strand
GCGTGGGACCGGCCTGCGGCGTCGGCGTCCGCGTGGGACCGGCCTGCGGCGTCCGCTGACGGCCCGGCTGCCGCGTCCAGGGGCAGCGGGGCGGCGGCGTCCGCGGCTAGCGGGGCCAGCAGTCGGCGTACGCCGTCGAGCATGTCGGCGCGCAGCACCTCGTCGGACACGTCGGTGAAGAAGACGATCGGATCGCTGCACGCGGCGACCGCCTGCACCGCCCGGACCCGTTCCCGGCGCCCGGCGTCCGGTCCGGCGATGAGGTCGTTGGCCCGCATCGCGATCACTATCAGGCGGTGGTACGTGTCGCCCCGGCCGACCAGCGCGATGTCGTGGAAGAGCATGCCGAGCGGTCGACGATGGGCGAGCATGATGTCCACCCAGCCCTCCAGCACCGTCCACCGGGCCAACTCGGTGGGCTGACTCTGGGCCGAGTCGAGCAGCGTCTCCAGGTCCGCCACCAGGGGCTCGACCAGGGCGGCGAGCAGGTTCTCCTTGGCCGGGAAGTGGTACAGGATCGCGGTCTTGGTGAGCCGCAGCCGTTCGCCGATCTGACGCAGCGAGGTGCGCTGGTAGCCGTGTTCGGCGAACAGGTCGAGCGCGGCGCGCAGAATCCGGGTGCGGGTGTCGTCCGCGGGATCGGCGGTCATGCCGGCCAGCCTAGCGGCGTCCTGACCGGTGGGCACAATCACCGTTGATTCTACTGACCATCGGTCAGTACAGTGGAGACGGTCGACGCAGCCAACGGCAGGAGGGGCCATGCCCGTCATCTCGATCGGCAACCTGGTCAAGACGTTCGGCGCCATCCGGGCACTCGACGGGCTGGATCTGCACGTCGAGCAGGGGGAGGTGCACGGTTTCCTCGGGCCCAACGGCTCCGGAAAGTCCACCACCATCCGCATCCTGCTCGGGTTGCTCCGCCGCGACTCCGGCGACGCCCAGGTGCTCGGCGCCGACCCGTGGCGCGACGCGGTCCGGCTGCACCGCCGACTGGCGTACGTGCCGGGAGACGTCAGCCTCTGGCCCAACCTCACCGGCGGGGAAGCCATCGACCTGCTCGGTCAACTGCGCGGCGGCCTCGACCGGCGTCGCCGCGACGAGCTGCTGCACCACTTCGACCTGGACCCGACCCGCCGCTGCCGCACGTACTCCAAGGGCAACCGGCAGAAGGTCGCCATCGTCGCCGCCTTCTCCTCCCCGGTGGAGCTGTACGTGCTCGACGAGCCCACCTCCGGCCTCGACCCCCTGATGGAGGCGGTGTTCCAGGACGAGGTCCGGCGGCTCAAGCAGGCCGGTGCCACAGTGCTGCTCTCCAGCCACGTGCTCGCCGAGGTCGAGGCGCTCTGCGACCGGGTCAGCATCATCCGCGAGGGTCGCACCGTCGAGTCCGGGACCCTCGCCGAGCTGCGCCACCTCACCCGTACGGCGGTGACCGTCGAGACCGACCGCCCGGTCACCGGCCTGGACGCGCTGCCCGGCGTGCACGACGTGCACGAGGTCGACGGCCGTACCCACCTGGAGGTCGACCCCGCCCACCTCGGCGAACTGCTCGGCCAGCTCATCCGCTTCGGCGTCCGCGCGCTGACCAGCACGCCACCCACCCTGGAGCAGCTCTTCCTACGTCACTACGGCGACGACCCCGCCGCCGCCTCGGACGCTCCCGCCGCCGACGGCGTCTCGGACGCTCCGGCCGCCGCTGCCTCGGCCGCCGCCGCTGCCTCGGCCGCCGCCGCTGCCTCGGCCGCCGCCGTCTCGGACGCCGACGCGCAGGCCACGCAGGGCGGTTTCCGGTGAGCGCCCTCACCGGCACGACCCGGTTGGCCCGGCTCGTGCTGCGCCGCGACCGGATCCGCCTCGCGATCTGGGTCCTCGGCACCCCGCTGCTCGGCTACGCCCTCGCCGGCAGCGTCGCCGGCATCTACCCCGACGAGGCCGCCCGGCAGGTCTACGCCACCACGTCGGCGTCCAGCCTGGTCGCCCGCGCCTTCAACGGGCCCATCCACGGCACCGACCTCGGCGCCGTGGTGGTCGCCGAGACGTACGTGACGCTGGCCCTGATCGTGGCGCTGCTGAGCACCTTCGCGGTGACCCGGCACACCCGCCAGAACGAGGAGACCGGCCGGGCCGAACTGCTCGGCGCCAACGTGGTCGGCCGGTACGCGGCGCTCACCGCCGCCCTGCTCGTCATCGTCGCGGCGAACGCCCTGGCCTCCGCGCTGCTCGCGGTCGCGCTGGTCGGCGCCGGTCTGCCGCTCGCCGGTTCCGTCGCGGCAGCGGCCGCGATCAGCGGCGTCGGGGTCGCCTTCACCGCGATCGCCGCTGTCACCGCCCAACTCTCCGTCACCGCGCGCGGCGCCAACGCGCTCGCCGCCGCCACCGTCGGGCTCTCCTTCGTGCTCCGCGCCGCCGGGGACGTGCTCGGCGAGCAGAGCGCCGACGGGACCCGGGTACGCAGCGCCTGGCCGTCGTGGATCTCCCCGCTCGGCTGGGGCAACCAGGTACGCGCCTTCGACGGCGAACGCTGGTGGGTGCTCGCCCTGCCCGTCGCGCTGCTACTCGCCGGGGTGGCGCTGGCGTACGCCCTCGCCGAGCGACGCGACCAGGGCGCCGGGCTGATCGCCCCCCGACGCGGCCCGGCGACCGGCGCGCCACGGCTGCTCAGCCCCACCGGGCTGGCCTGGCGGACGCAGCGCGGCACGCTGCTCGGCTGGGCGGTCGGGGTGGCGGCGCTCGGCCTCCCCATGGGCGTCGCCGCCGACGAGTTCAACGACATGATCGACGCGAATCCGGCCGCCGCCGAAGCGATAAACGCGATGGGCGGCGGAGACGACCTGATCAAGGCGTACCTGACCGCGATGCTCGGCCTCTTCGCCCTGACCATCGGCGCGTACGTCGTGCAGGCCCTGCTCCGGGTCCGCGGCGACGAAGCCGACGGGGTGCTGGAAGCCGCCCTCGCCACGGCGGTCAGCCGCACCCGCTGGCTCGGCACCCAGGTGCTCGCCGCGACGCTCGGCGCGGTCGCTTTGCTGCTCCTCGCCGGCGTGACCACCGGCCTCGGCTACGGCATCGTCGCTGGAGACCCGCTCGACCAAGCCGTCGAGCTGGGCGGCGCCGCGCTGCTGCGACTGCCCGCCCTGCTCGTGGTCGCCGGGGTGGTGACCGCGATCTTCGGGCTGCTGCCCCGCTGGTCGGTGGTGCTGTCCTGGACAGCGCTGCTGGTGTTCCTGCTCCTCGGGCAGCTCGGCGCGGTGCTGGAGCTGCCGCAGGCCGCGCTCAACGTCTCGCCGTACACCCATGTGCCGGCAGTGCCCGCGGTCGACCCGGCGGCGCTTCCCCTGGTGGTGCTGGCGGCGGTGGCCGCGCTGCTCCTCACGGCAGGCGTGGCCGCCTTCCGCCACCGCGACGTCCCGTCGTGACGTGTTCCCTTGATCGTTGGCAGCTCAGCCACTCGACACGCCGACCCCAGCCCCGCTGAACTGCCACCGATCGGTAGCGCTAGCACAGACCTGAGCGCGGCTGGCTGTTGTCCACAGACTGACTCTCGTCCACAGTGCCCGGGCCCGCATGGTTGCGGAGGACCGGAACGGGCTTCACGGTCGCAGTGTGAACTTGGTGCTTCGGGAACTCGTGGAGCTCGGCGGAGGGCTGCTGACGCTCGGGGCGGCCGGGCAGGTTGTGGCAACGTGGACGGTGCACCAGGCCTGCCGTAACGGTGAACTGGTGCGGGTGTTGCCCGAGGTGTTCGTGGCGACGCATCTGATGGATGATCGGCCCGACGCCCCTGCCCTGAGTCGGCTCGACCCCGTCCTGGGTCAGCGCGCGGCCCTCGCCTGGGCCGGGGGCTGCGGCGCGCTCAGCCACCTGAGTGCGCTCAGCGTCTGGGGGCTGCGCACGCAGGCGGTCGGTGATCTGGTGCACCTGAGCACAGCGTCGAGCGCCGGCCTGCGCACCCGCCCCGGCGTGGTCGTCCATCGACGCCGTGACCTGGCAATCGAACCGCCGCAGGTGGTCGTCCGGAGGGGCCTGACGGTCACCCGTCTTGAGCCGACCCTTGTCGACTCGTGGCAGACCTTGCCGCCCGGCGAGCGGCGAGGACCCGTGATCCGGGCGGTCAACAACTGGCTGACCACTCCCGAGCGGCTGTCGGTAGCCCTGGAACGCGCGCCGAAGCTGACCGGCCGGGCAACGTTCCGGACGCTGCTGACCAGGCTCGCCGACGGCTGCCGAAGCCCGCTGGAGGTCTGGGGACACGACCACGTCTTCAGCGGACCTGGAATGCCGGCGTTCCGACGACAGGTGCCGATCCGTGTGGGACGGCGCACGATGTACCTCGACATGTTCGCCGAGCGGGAACAGGTCAACATTGAACTCGACGGGGCCACCACCCACGGCAGCCCAGGTCAGCGGGAGATCGACCTGCGCCGCGACGCGCTACTGGCGGCCATCGGGATCCTGGTCGTCCGCTTCGCCCACCGCCGCCTCGTGCACGAAGTCGACGATGTACGCCGGGAAACCCTCGCCATCTTGGCGACCCGCCGGACCTGACGCGGGCCCGACGCTGGCGGGGTGTCCTGGCGGGCGCGGGTCGACCACAATCGTGCGGTGCGGCGTCGCGGGTGGAAGTGGGGATCGCTGGGCGTGGTGGCCGCGCTGGCCGCGGGCGGCACGGCGTGGGTGTGGCTGCGGTACGACTTCGAGAAGGTCAACTGGGCCTGGGGCGTCGTCGCCGGGGTCATCGCCGTCTACGTCCTGCTGGACCAGCTCTTTCGCACCGGAACGGCGGGTCTCGCCGAGGCGGCCGCCCACCGCCGTGCCGCCGCCGACGAACTCATGGAGCTGATCCGACGCGACCCGGCCGACGAGGCGCTGTTGCGTACCGTCGACGAGCCGTACCCGCTGCCGGTGCGGTGGCGTACCGCTCCCGACCGGTTCCTTCCCTCCTGGCGGGCCATCGGCCGATCCAGCTCGGCCGCCCCGGTGGACCTCGCCGGTGGCAACGGGACACTGTGGAGCTGCTACCGACGGGTACCCTCCGGGCGGCTGCTGTTGCTCGGACCGGCCGGCTCCGGCAAATCGATCCTCGCGCTGCGGATGGCCCGGGAGTTGCCCGTGCACCGCGAGCCGGACACCCCGGTACCGGTGTTGGTCCCGGCCGACTCGTGGGATCCCGATCGGCAGGGCCTCCACGACTGGCTGGTCGACCGGATCGCCCGGCGCTACCCGCGGCTCGCGGCCGGTCACCCGCGCCGCGACGCCGTGCTGCGCGACCTCATCGAGACCGACCTGGTGGTGCCTGTCCTCGACGGACTGGACGAGGTACCCGAGGACCGGCTGATCGCCTGCCTCGACGAACTCAACACACTGCCGACCCAACGTTTCGTCCTCACCTGCCGGACCTCCGTCTACGAGCGCTACCTGACCCAGGGGGAGAAGCTGCGCGGCGCCGCCGTGGTCATGCTCGAACCACCAGCGCTCACCGAGGTCGCCGACTACCTGGTGGACGCGGCCCCGCTGCACCAGGTCGACAACTGGACCACGGTCGCCGACACCCT
Source organism: Micromonospora sp. NPDC005220 (assembly GCF_040607895.1). Classification (NCBI taxonomy): domain Bacteria; kingdom Bacillati; phylum Actinomycetota; class Actinomycetes; order Micromonosporales; family Micromonosporaceae; genus Micromonospora; species Micromonospora sp. NPDC005220. Next base: position 8,602 of record NZ_JBEXHP010000131.1, on the reverse strand, counting down.
CGGGGACACCCCTCAGCTGACCGCCGCGCTCTCCACCCCGCTGATGGTGGCGATGGCGCGTAGCGCCTTCGACCAGCCGGGCACCGATCCCCGGGACCTCGTGCCGCTGGCTCGCGAGCGGGGCCAACGCTCCGTCGAAGACGACCTGCTGACCAGGGCGGTGGACGCCGCGCTGCGGTCCCGCCGGGGTTCCCAGGGGCTCCGGCGCTGGGAACCCGAGACCGCGCGGCGTTATTTGACCTTCCTCGCCGCGCACATGGAGTCGCTCGACGTCCGCGAGTTCCGCTGGTGGCAGTTGGCGAACGCCCAGCCCGGCCCGTTCTGGGCACTCGTCGCCGGGGCGCGTACCGCGGTGGCGGTCTGGCTGACGCTGACCTTCTCCGCGGACGCCCTCACGGCGACGGCGGAGCTGGTCAGCCACCCACCGACCCGGAGACTCCTCGACGATCTGGTCCACCAGACGGGCGCCCTGACGATGACGGCCTTCCTGCTGGCCTCAGTCGTGGCGCTGGTCCGCGGCTCGGGTCGGGCCGGTCGAGAACGACCCCGCCGGGTGGCGTTCGTCGGCGGGCTCCGGGCGTTCCGCGACGGGGTGCCCGGCGCGCTGTTCGTCGGGGTTTTCACGGCACTGTTCACCTTTGCCGTCCTCACTGCCTACGCGCCCACCCCGCACCTGGTCGCGCTGCTGGACCGCGTTCCGGGGCTGCCACCGTGGTCCGACCCGGTCCGGGCCGCCGTTCTGGTGACCTGGGCGTACGGCGTGGTCCTGGCCGGACTACGGGTGAACGTCGCCGCGCCCGCCGCCGAACTCGGTGCGACAAGCGTGGTCGAAACCCTGGAAGCCGACCGCGCGGCCAGCGTCGCCTCCGCGCTGGCCAGCGCCGCCACCGGCGTCCTCCGGCTGCTCATCATCGTCGCGGTGCTGCGTCTCACCGGGGTGCTGTCCGCCGTGCCGCCGCTGCCGGCGCTGGTCTGGGCCGGGGTGGGGTTCGGGCTGGGCTGGTGGCTGCACCGACGCGGGGGCGGGGCGTGGATGCGCTTCGCCCTCACCCGTGCCGTCCTCGCCGTCCGTGGCCGTACACCCCACCGGCTGCTCGCCTTCCTGGCGTACGCCGAGGCCGTCGGCCTGCTGCGCGACGGCGCCGGCGCCTACCGGTTCCGGCACGGCCGCCTCCAGAGCCGACTCGCCGGCGGATCGGTGAGCGCGCGACGGGGCAGCCGGCTGCGTGAGGAGTTCGGTGTCGAGCTTGCCCGCGCCGGCTACTGGCCGGAGGCGCTCGGCGTCTTCGCCGACGTCACGCAGGTACGGGCCGCGAGCATCGGGTACGCCGACGACCTCACCGTGGCGGCGCTGCGCCGGGCGCTGCTGGCCGGGGCGGCAGCGGGGGAGTGGACCCGGCTGGCGAGCCTGCTGGCACTCGTCCCACCGCCCACCGAGCCGACGCCGCTGGCGGTGCAACGACAGCGGGTCGCCCGGTTGATCGCGGACGACGCGCCGGTGACCGAGCTGCTCGTCGCGGCCGAGGAGCTGAGCCAGGCGGCCACCGGCGGTACGCCGGAATCTGCCTCCGCGACCCGCCCGGCCGTTTCTGGGATGCAGGAGTTCCTGGCCGTCCTGCACCACGTCAACGTCGACGTCGACGCGGCGCGCATCCGCTTGGACCGGTTGCGTACCTCTGCCGGCCAGGACGTCGGGGAGCCGGCACCCATCGGTGCGGGACTGCTCGCCGGGTTGCTCGTCAACGACGGTGAACCCGCCACGGCCCTGGCCGTCTGCCACCAGGAGCTGCTCCTCGCCGACCAACCGCCCGACCGGGTCGACCTGCTGCTCCTCGCCGAGACGTGGCGCTGGTCGGTCGAGGTGATGCGACACCACACCGACGAAAAGGCCGAACTACGCCGCCGCATCCGAGCGGCGCTGGCCGGGCGGCGAGAGCACCCACGGCGGATCGAGCTGAGTCGACGCGAGCTGGCCGAGCTGGGACTTCAGCTGTGCCACGCCGTGATCGAGCACCAGACGTTGGGCCCGCTCGCGGTCGCGGCGTCCCGACGGCTGGTCGCCGTCCTCACCGAGCCGGCCATCGTCGTGCAGACCGTGAACCGCAGTGCCCCCATGTGGCACGGCGGCTGACGCCGATGGTCCGGCCTGACCCTCGCCATCTCGCCACGCTGGCGACGCTGCACATTCCTCCGACGCGCCCACTGAGTCCCGGACGACCCAGGCCGGACATACCCGCGAATTGAGGGCGGCGGCGGGTACTGAAAGATCATGGACAGCGAATTGACAGTGCGGGAATTATTGTCCCGGCATGGCATCGTCAATTCCCAGAAGTGTCGGTGCGAAAGACGTTGCCGACACGGTGACCGGCCTTACCGGCGGGGGGTCGACGCTGCCCTCGGTACCGAAAGACCTGGCCAGCCGACAGATGTGCTGCGCCATGCACCTACATCCGCCGTTGGCGGCGCAGGTGCTGCTGCATTACAGCATCGACAACCCGAAGGCATGGTGTCCCCCTTTCGGGGTGGACGCGGTTGCGCTGGTGCGGCACGCCCAGGCGGCCGACACCCATTGGCGCAAGCTGTACGGCGGGGTCGCGCTGACGCGTTATTCGTTGCTCGGTCTGGTCGCGCTCGGCACCTTCCTCCTCTGGCGCGACGGGCTGGTGACGGCGCTGCTCTCGCTGCCTCTCATCGCCGTGGCGTGCGGAGTCGGGTGGCACACGACCTTCCTCAGTCTTCAGGAAACCCGTGCGGCGGCGATCGGCACCATGGCGGAGGAGAAGGCTCTGGCCGCCCAGGCGCCAGAGGTCGATTCCGACCTGGAAGACGAGCTTGCCGCCTTGCAGGACGCCAACATGATCGTCTTCGACGTTTTCGCGGACAGCCCGTTCGTCGGTAGCGGCACCGAGATCGGCCGCTGGGCCCTGGCACCCATCGACGTCAGCCGCAGTCGAGAACAGAATCGGGATGGTACGCGACCACCTGCGACTTTCTCCGTCCGAGAACTGCACGACGATCTGATACGGCTCGCTCGGTCACGGCTCGGGCTGAGCGACATTGAGGTCACCAAGCGGATCTACGTGCGGGGGGACGTGCTGCCGGATTGTGAGGGGTTGTTCCATCCAGACGAGGTACGTCCGCCTTCCCGGCTGGAAACCTCCTGGGTGGATCTGGGTAGCGACGCGCCGGGTGACCAGGCCAGGACGTATGTGTGTCTGGCGAAGAGCCTCGTGGGTGGCCAGATCGTCGTCACCCTCTTCGCCCGCTACACCCTCGAACTTGGCATTCTGTCCTGCGAGTTCGCCGCGTTCGTCCTGCCGCCCGTCCTTCGCGACTCCGCGCCCGCCACCGGGTTCTACGGTCTGTTTGGGGAGGATCTGAGCCCGCTTCATGGGCGCTCGACCACCTGGGCCCTCGCCATCGCGGCGTGGCGCACCTACATTGCCGAGCTGTTCCTGCGCTCGGACCGGGGCATCGATCTGGCCAGGGCGCACGAGGATCGGGCGCAGGAACACTACGAGGCGCTCGAGGAGGGTCGACGCTACGACTACGGGGCGCCCTTCAGCGCCCGCGAGCTCGCGGCGACCACGAGCATCGAGAGCTATTTCGAGGTCGCGGATGTGCGTGACTGTCTGTTGCGGATGCAGCGAGGTGTGATCGATTGTCTGGTCGCATTCCTGACGGACAAAGGCATCGACACGTCGGAGATAGCCGCCGGACGGCAACGGATCATCAACAACATCACCAACATTGGGGAGGTGTCCGGCCGGGGCAACATCTTCGGGAACCACGGACGGATGTCGAATGTCTATCGCGATGAACAGTCGGACTGATCGGTTGGTGTCCCGCGGGTCCGGCCGGCGGGCGACCAGAAAGGATGAGTCAGTGAGTCAGTTCAACTTCGGCGGCGACATCAGCGGTGAGGCGAACGTCTTCGGTGACCACGCGCAGGTGCACAACCGGAGCAACGATTTCAGTCGAGGCTCGGATCTCGCCGGGCTCGTCGCTGCCCTGGTCGACGAGATCGCCAAGCACCGCACGGAGGTTCGCGAGGCTGAACGGCTGACACAGTTGGCGAGCACGGCTGCGGCGTACGCCGCCGAGCCACGGCCCAACGTGGAGGGCATCCGCAGCCTGCTACCGGCTCTGCTGGCAGGTGCCGGAACGGTGACCGCCGTGGCCGATGCCGTTCTGCGCGTCTCTCAGGCCGTCAACAGCCTGTAACGGATGTGAACGTTGACCTGGCACTTCAACCCGCCGCCGGGCGGTCAAGTGGCGGCACCCTTGCGTGGCCGATTTCCCGACTGTGTCGGCAGCCCCAACGGCGTACCGTCCCGGTCAAGCAGGGGGAGGAGTCGGATGAGTTTCCTTGAGCAGGCAGAGCAGTCGCCGGAGACCGAGCGGATGTTCGATACCGACACGAAGGCGATGGGCTACCTGCCCAACTACACCAGGTTGTTCGCCCACAGCCCAGCGGTGTACCTGGCATGGCAGCAGCTCAACGGTGCGGTGAAGGCCGGGATGGAGCTGCGCCGCTATGAGTTGGCGACCCTCGCCGCAGCCCGGGCTCTGAAATCCTCCTACTGCGGCCTGGCACATGGAAAGGTCCTACGGGACAAGTTCTTCGACGCGCCGACCGTCGCCGCCATCGCGTCGGACCACGGCAGCGCCGCTCTCTCCGCGCAGGAGGTCGCAGTCGTCAACTTCGCCGGAAAGGTCGCGTCCGATGCGAACTCCATCACCGAAGCCGACGTCGCGGGCCTGCGCGATCACGGTCTCGATGACACGGACATCTTCCACGTGATCCTCGCCGTTGGCGCCAGATGCTTCTTCAGCACCGTCCTCAGCGCTGCCGGGGCTGAGCCCGATCCGCAGTACAACGAGAGCCTGGACGTGGATCTGCGGCAGGCGCTGAGCTTCGGCAATTAGACAAGGAGGCGAACCATTACCCGCCGAGGTAGCTGTTCGTTGTACCGTCCGCTGTCCACAGCGGCCGCGGCGTGGGCAGTGCTCGGCGACACGCCGGGGCAGGGTGGGTCCGTGGACGCGCGCATACAAGCCCTCCTCGTCCGCGGCGAAGGGCTGGTCACTCGGCGGGACATGCTGCGGGCGGCCCGCGCGAGCGCCGTGACCGCGCTCGAGTCGGCTCTGCACCGGCCGGACGACGCCGACGGCGGTTACCCGCTGGTACCGGTGACGGATAAGGCCAACAGGGCACCGGTGCAGGTGCTCGCCGTGGACGATCTCCCGCGGGCGTATCGCGAACTTGGCCGCCGACCCCTAATGAGGCTGACCGATGGGAGAGCGCCGGGCGACGGCCCCCTGGTCACCTGGCCCTAGGATCTCTGGCATGCAGGAGGGCCGGTGGACGACGATCACGCCGTCGCAGTTCGCGCACGAGCGGGAGGCGCTGGCCCACGTCCAGGCTCTGTTACCGGACACTGAGCCCTACCGCGCCTGGTCGAACTTCACCTTCACCGCCCAGACCGGGCACCCCTACGAGGTCGACCTGCTGGTCGCCGCTCCGGGCGGGCTCTACCTCATCGAGATCAAGAGCCTGAACGGTCGGCTGATCTCCAGCGGGTCCAACTGGATCCTGCAGGGCCCGGCGGGAAGCGGCACCCGTACCTTCGACAACCCGCTGCACCTGGCGGACATGAAGGCCAAGAAGCTCAAGTCCCTGCTCCAGGTCGCCGCGACCCAGCGCAAGGGGCCGCCGGTCAGGATCCCCTTCGTGCAGGCGGCGGTCTTCCTGTCGAAGCCCGGCCTGCACGTCGGCCTCTCCGAGCACCACCTGCACGGCATCTTCGGCCCGGAGCCGGCACCCGGCCACCAGCCCGGCTCGCTGCCGACGATCGATTCGATGCTGCAGCGGCCCCCGCAGGACGAGCGCCAGCGGGTCACCAAGGAGATGTCGGCGGCGTTGCCGGAGCTCCTCAAGACGGTCGGCATCGCCCGCAGCCGCCGGCACTACCAGATCGGTGCCTGGGACCTGGAGACCCGTCCGTTCGACGTTGGCCCGACGTGGCAGGACCACCAGGCCCGGCACCGCGACCTGGAGCGGGAGCGCCGCCGGGTGCGCATCTACCTGGTCGAACGCAACGCCGTGCAGACCGAGCGGGCCAGCATCGAACGCGCCGCGAAGCGCGAGATGCTCGCATTGCACGGCATCAACCACCCGGGCATCGTGCAGGTCGACTCGATGGAGTCGCACGAGGCCGGCCCCGCGCTGATCTTCCGGTACGACCCCCGCTCGGTGCGCCTGGACCACTACATGGCCCAGTACGGCGACCGCCTGGACGCGCTGAGCCGGCTGGCGATGATCCGCCAGCTCGCCGAGACCGTGGCGTACGCGCATCGCCGCCGGCTGCACCACCGGGCCCTGTCGGCCCGCAGCGTGCTGGTCAGCGCGGGGCGCGCGAGGAGAGGCGGCAGCGAGGAGGAAGCCTGGCTGACGCCCCAGCTGCAGATCAGCGACTGGCAGGCGGCGACCCGCGGCGCAGACACCAGCGGTGGAAGCAGCGGTGACCCGGTCACCCTCTCCTCGCACGCGGCCTCGCACATCGAGCGCTCGGCGGAGGCGTACCTCGCGCCCGAGCTGACCGCTCCGAAGCCCGACGCGGTCGCGATGGACGTCTTCGGCCTCGGCGCGCTGGCGTACCTGATCCTGACCGGCCAGCCGCCGGCGGCCAAGCGCCCGGAGCTGCTCGCCCGGCTGGCCCGGGACAACGGCCTGCGAGCCGCTGCCGTCGCCGACGGCATCAGCGAGTTCGCCGATGAGCTGATCCAGGCAGCTACCGCCCCGGTGCCCACCCAGCGGCTCACCACCGTCGCCGACTTCGTGGAGATGCTCCAGGTTGTCGAGGACGAGCTGACCGCCCCGCCCGCCCCCTCGGTGCACCCCGAGGAGCCGGAGCCCGAGCAGGTCGACCCTCTCGAAGCGCGCGGCGGCGACCGGGTCGGCGAGTGGAAGATCGTCCGCAGCCTCGGCACCGGCTCGACCTGCCGGGCGTTCCTCGGCTTCAACGAGCGCACCCGGCGGGAGGAGGTGCTCAAGGTCGGGCTCTCCGACGAGAAGGGTGCTCGACTGGCTCACGAGGCCCGGGTGCTGGGCCCGCTCACCGACTCCCGGGTGATCCGGCTGGCCCGGCCCGAGCCGCTGCAGATCGGCAATCGCACCGTCGTGGTGCTGGAGCACGCCGGTGACCGCACCCTGGCCCGCAAGCTGCGCGACGACGGCCGGCTCACCGTCGACGAGCTGGAAACCTACAGCGACTACCTCTTCGGCGCCCTGGATTACCTGGAGGGTGAGGGCGTCTACCACCGCGACATCAAGCCCGACAACATCGCCATCCGGATCCGCCCCAACCGCACCCGGCAGCTGGTGCTCTTCGACTTCTCGCTGGCCGGGGTCTCGGTCAAGGAGATCAACGCCGGCACCCCGCGTTACCTCGACCCGTTCCTCGGCACCGCCACTCGGCAGGTCTACGACAAGCACGCCGAGTGGTACGCCCTTGCCGTCACCCTGCACGAGATGGCCTCCGGCGAGCTGCCGGTCTGGGGCGACGGGGGCACCGAACCGCAGCTCACCGAGGGCCCGCCGGTGCTGGCCGCCGAGGCGTTCGACCCGGCGATCCGCGATGAGCTGGTGGAGTTTTTCCAGCGCGCCCTGCACCGTGATCATCGCCAGCGGTACGCCTCGCTGAAGGACCTGCGCGACGCCTGGCAGCAGGTGTTCCGTCGCTCTGACGCCAGCGCCCCGGTCGGCACCGACCATCCGGAGATCGCTCCCGACGAGCCGGACGTCGAGGGCGCGGAAGCGGCCCGCGACGAGGCGGCCACGAGGGCCACCCGGGCCACCGCGCTGGAGGCCGCCGGCCTCACCCCGCGCGCGGTCTCCGCCGCGCACCGGCTGGAGGCCACCACCGTCGGCGACCTGCTCGCCGTGGCCAACAAGCTCGCCCACCTTCCCGGCCTCGGCGCGAAGACCCGGCAGGAGCTGCAGCGCCGGGTCAAGGAGTGGCGCGGCCGGCTGGGGGAGCGGGAGACCATTCCCACCACGCCCGCCGCCCGCAAGGCCGCGACGGAGGAGGCCGCAGCCGGGGACGGTGACCCCGATCTGGTACGCGTCGGCCTGGACGCGATCGCCACGCTGCTCGTTCCGGCGAGGAACAGCCGCTATCCCAACGACTTCGACGCCATGCGGCTGCTGCTGCACCTACCCGACGAGTCCGGTGCCCTGCCGGACCTGCCGCTGTGGCCGCAGCAGCCCCGGGTCGCCACCGCGCTAGGGATCAGCTCGGCCCGGATCGCGCAGATCCTCGGCAAGCAGCGCAAACGCTGGGACGACATTCCGGTGGTCGGCAGCGTGCGTACCCAGATCATCGAGCTGTTGCGCGACGGCGGCCGGGTGATGGGCGTCGCCGAGCTGGCCGCGGCCCTGCTGAGCAGCCGCGGCTCGGTGCGCACCGGGGATGCGCTGCGTCTCGCGGGGGCGGTCGCCGCGGTGCGGGCCGCCGTGGAGGTCGACGCGCGCGTGGACGAGCCGCGCCTGCTGCTGCGCCGGCACGCCCCCGCCGACAGCAACGGCCAGCCACACCCG
>NZ_JBEXHP010000130.1:0-14185 GCF_040607895.1 Micromonospora sp. NPDC005220 | reverse complement strand
CCCGCCGAGCGGTACTCGCGGCGGGCGGGCCGGTCGGGGCAGGCCGGTCGGGGCAGGCCGGTCGGGGCAGGCCGGTCGGGGCAGGCCGGCTCGCTGTGGAGCTGATGTCGTTAACGATTCACACCCGCCGACGCCCCGCCAACACGCGAACGCACCTCGGACCGCCCTGAGCCCTCAAAACCGCACACCGAACGTGCTGCCCCGCCGCCACCGCGCCGATCTTGCAGTTTCGGTTGTCGGTATGGGTGGGATGCCGCTTGTGTCGGGACAGTAAGTGCAAGATCGCGGGGCGGGGGTGGTCCTGGGCGTCGATCATGCAGTTGTGGTGCCTGGTTTGGCCTCCCGTGGGTGTGTTGTCATCCACCACAACTCCATGATCGACGGCGCAGGGCGGGGCAACGCGGGGCCGGGGCGGGGTGGCAGCGTCAGAGGCGGTCGGCTCGGGTGTGGAGCAGGTCGTGCACGTTGTCGATGTCCGCCGGCGAGGTTCGCGACGCCAGCCAGTACATGACACCCGTGGGAATGAAGAAGAGCTGGAACGCGGCCAGCCCGACGGCGAAGTTCAGCGGTGGCGGGAACGCCGTTCGCAGCGCCTGGAAGGCCACCCCGACCAGCCCGTTGCCGGCCGCGCGACCGACCCCGTTGACCAGGTTGCCCAGGCTGTAGACCGTGCCTCGGTGCTCCGGCGGGTTGACGTCGGCGATCAACGCGAACCAGTTCGGCGAGTTGGCCGAGGTCAACGCGAGCGCCACGATCGCGGTGAGCAGGCTCAGCCCGACCGACGGCTCGGTGAACACACTGGCCAGCACGGCACCTATCACCGCGCCACCGCTCGCGCCGTCCGGCACGTCGATGGTCACCGGGACGAAGAACAACACCAGGTAGAACGGCAGCGCGGCGAGGATGCCGATCGAGGCGACGAGCGCTCGCCCTCTCGGCGTACGCCGCTGCACCGCGTCGCCGATCAGCCCGCCCACGATGGACAGCACCCCACCGAGCTGGAACAGGGTGGCGAAGACGCTGCCCACCACCACCGCCGTGGACGTCGAATAGCCCTGGGCCTCGGCCCGTTCGGCGAAGAGCACCGGCAGCCAGACCAGCGAGCCGAACGCGGCCTGCGCGGTCAGCCCCTGCAGAATCAGCCACCGGTTGGTTCGCCGGGCCAGGATGCGCGGCAGGTCGGCGCGGCTGATCCGGTAGTCGTACTCGGCGCCGGCGTCGAGCCTGCCGGCCAGTTCCGGCTCGCTCTGGCCACGCCGGATGTCGTACGTGAACAGGTAGGCCACCGTGGCGACCAGGCCGACGCCGGTCAGCAGCAGGAACGGCCGCCGCCAGTCGGCGGCCCCGAGCAGCCCGCCGACGAGCGTGCCGGCGAGGGTTCCGACCCCCTGGGAGAGCCCCCAGAAGCTCATCACCAGCCCTCGCCGGGTCGGTGAGATCAGGTCGGTGACCACGGAGAAGCCCACCGAGCCGACCGCGCCGAGGCCGACCGCCGCGACCAACTGCGCGGCCAGGAACGTCAGGTAGCCGCCGGCGAGCGCGCTACCGCCGGTGCCGGCCGCCCAGAGCAGCGTGCCCACCATGAGCAGCGGCTTGCGGTTGGTCCGATCCCCGACGTACGCCCAGCCGACCGCCGCGACCGCGCTGACCAGGAAGCTGACCGCGGTGACCACGCCGAGCAGCCGCCCGGACACGTGGAACGCGTCGGAGATCGGGCCGTACAGCGGGGGGACCAGCCCGATCGCGACGTTGTCCAGCGAGGCGAGCAGCACGAACACCACGACGCTGTACAACCGGTGCGCCGGCCCACCGCCCCGGCCGTGCGGGCGCAGGCCGGGTCCGCCAGTGGTCACCGTCATGACGGGCAGCCAACCAGACTCCATCGCGGAGGTCGTCACGCGGGTGGGTGCCGGTCACCCGTCGACCGGCACCCACCCGCGTCGATCCCGACGCTCGGCACTGCCCGGAAACCGTTCCGCAGGCCGCACGCTCAGCGCCGGTCGAGCACCAACCCGCGGGCGGCAGCGTACTGGTCGCGGACGGCGGGGACGGCCGCTGCCGCGTACTCCTCGGTGCCCTCGACCGCCCAGACCGGCGGCGTGGGACCGCCCAGGGCGACCCAGGCGGCCTGCCGGGCGGCGCCGTCGGCGACGTACTCCCCGGCTGGCGGGACGACCACCGGGCAGCCGAAGACCTGCGGCGCGATCTGACGCACCGCGGCTGACCGGGCCCCACCGCCGATCAGGATGACCCGGCGGGCGACCGCACCCTGCGCGGTCAACGCGTCCAGGCCGTCGGCGAGCGCGCAGAGCATGCCCTCTACGGCGGCCCGCGCCAGGTGCGCGGGGGTCGAGGTGCGCAGGGTCAGGCCGTGCACCGCGCCGGTGGCGAGCGGCCGGTTCGGTGTCCGCTCACCCTCCAGGTACGGCACCATGACCAGCCCGTCCGCTCCGGCTGGTGCGGAGAGGGCCAGGTCGGCCAGCTCGTCCAGGCTGACGCCGAGCATCGCGGCGGCGGCGTCCAGCACCCGGGCGGCGTTGAGCGTGGCAACCAGCGGCAGGAACCGACCGGACGCGTCGGCGAAGCCCGCCACGGCGCCGCTCTCGTCGGCCGCGGGAACGTCCGCGACGCTGAACACGGTGCCGGAGGTGCCGATCGAGACGATCACGTCACCCGGCCCGGCGCCGACGCCGAGCGCGGCAGCGGCGTTGTCCCCGGTGCCCGCGCCGAGCAGCGCGCCACCCGACCCACCCAGGTCGTCGGCCAGCTTGCCCGCCGACTCCGCCGGACCGAGCACCTCCGGCAGGATCACCTGCCGGCCGAAGCCCCGCTCCAGCAGGTCCAGTCGGTAGTCACCGGTGGCCGGCGACCAGTAGCTGGTGCCGCTGGCGTCACCCCGGTCGGTACGCAGTGCGCCCAACCCCGGTGCGCCAGCCAGCCGCCAGGTCAGCCAGTCGTGTGGCAGGCAGACGGCGGCCACCCGGGCGGCCCGCTCCGGCTCGTGGGTGGCCAGCCACCGCAGCTTGGTGAGGGTGAAGCTGGCCACCGGCACACTGCCGGTGGCCTCGGCCCAGAATCGGCGCCCGGCCGAGCCGCCGCCGGCCTCCTCGATGAGGTCGGCGGCGGCGTCGGCGGATCGGGTGTCGTTCCACAGCAGCGCCGGGCGGACCACCCGGCCGTCCTCGTCGAGACACACCATGCCGTGCTGCTGGCCGGCGACGGAGACCGCCGCCACGTCGGCCAACCCGCCGGCCTGGTCGGCGGCGCTACGTAGCGCCTGCCACCAGGCTTCCGGGTCGACCTCCGTGCCGTCCGGGTGCGGTGCCCGGCCCTGCCGGAGCAGGGCGCCGGTCTCCGCGTCCCGGATCACCACCTTGCAGGACTGGGTGGACGAGTCAACGCCTGCGACCAACGGCATGGCGGGGCCTCAGCGGGCGCCGAGCAGGTGCTCGACGGCGAGCTGGTTGAGCCGGACGAAGGCGAAGCCCCGGGCGGCCACCGCGTCGGCGTCGACATCCTCGAACGCGGACCGGTCGGCCAGGAACTCCTCGTAGCTCTCGCCGTCGCCGAGTGTCGGCGTGCTCAGCTCGCCGACCTTGCTGGCGGCGAGCGCCTCGATCACCTCGGGGTCGGCGCGGAACGCGGCCGCGCGCTCCTTGAGCAGCAGGTAGGTGCTCATGTTGGCCGCCGCCGACGCCCACACCCCTTCCATGTCCTCGGTGCGGGACGGCTTGTAGTCGAAGTGCCGCGGCCCGTCGTAGCTCGGCCCGCCGTTGGGGCCGCCGTTCTCCAGGAGGTCCACCAGGGCGAACGCGTTCATCAGGTCACCGTGGCCGAAGACCAGGTCCTGGTCGTACTTGATGCCGCGCTGGCCGTTGAGGTCCAGGTGGAACAGCTTGCCCTGCCAGAGCGCCTGGGCGATGCCGTGGGCGTAGTTGAGCCCGGCCATCTGCTCGTGGCCGACCTCCGGGTTGAGGCCGACCATCTCCGGGTGGGCCAGCTGGGAGATGAAGCCGAGCGCGTGCCCGATGGTGGGCAGCAGGATGTCGCCGCGCGGCTCGTTGGGCTTGGGCTCCAGGGCGAACCGCAGGTTGTAGCCCTTGTCGATGGTGTACTGGGTGAGCAGGTCCACCGCCTCGCGGTAGCGGTCCAGCGCGGCGCGGACGTCCTTGGCGAGGTCGTACTCGGAGCCCTCCCGGCCACCCCACATGACGAAGGTGCTGGCACCCAGCTCGGCGGCCAGGTCGACCTGGCGCAGCACCTTGCGCAGCGCGAAGCGACGGACGTCGCGGTCGTTGCTGGTGAAGCCGCCGTCCTTGAAGATCGGGTGGGTGAAGAGGTTGGTGGTGACCATGGGCACCACCAGGCCGGTCTCGTCGAGGGCCTTGCGGAACCGGGCGATGTGCTGGTCACGGCTGGCGGCATCGGCGCCGAACGGGATCAGGTCGTCGTCGTGGAAGGTGATGCCGTACGCGCCCAGCTCGGCGAGCCGGTGCACTGCCTCGACCGCGTCGAGCTCGGGACGGGTAGCGTCACCGAACGGGTCGCGGGCCTGCCAGCCCACGGTCCAGAGCCCGAAGGAGAACTTGTCGGCGGGGGTGGGACGGGGTGCCATGAGCGACCTCCGGGGTGGTGTTGTCCGCTATTTGTTCAGCGATTGAATTATTTGCCCACCCTATGGCACTGTCAAGGGGTGAGCCTCACCCACGCGCCGGCCGGCGCAGTCCGTCAGGGCAGCCTGCGCGAGCTCAACCTCGCCCTGGTCCTCGGCCGGATCGCCACCGCCGACCGACCGCCGTCCCGGGCCGACCTGGCGACCGCGACCGGCCTGACCAGAGCCACCGTCTCCGCGGTGGTCGAGGACCTGCTCGCCGGCCGGCTCGTCAGTGAGTCCGACCCCGCACCCCGCTCCGGCGCCGGCCGCCCGGCCCGCGGACTGGTGCTGGCCCACCAGGGGCCGGCCGGGCTGGGCCTGGAGGTCAACGTCGACTACCTGGCGGTCTGCGTGGTGGACCTCGCCGGCCAGGTCCGGCACCGCACGGTGCACCGGGCCGATCTGCGCCCGGTGGCCCCCGCCGACGCCCTGGCCCGCCTGGTCGAGATGGCCGGGGCAGCCCGCGACGACGCCGCCGATCAGGGCCTCACCCTGGTCGGGGCCGCGCTCGCGGTGCCCGGCCTGGTGGACGACGCCGGGATGGTCCGGCTCGCGCCCAACCTCGGCTGGCACGACGTGCCCGTGCCCGCACTGCTCGCCGAGCACCCTCCGCTGATCGAGCAGGTGCCCGGCGTCCCCGCACTGATGGTGGACAACGAGGCCAACCTCGCCGCGCTCGGCGAGCTGCACGCTCAGCCACCCGGCCCGTCCAGCTTCCTGCACATCTCCGGAGAGGTGGGCATCGGCGCCGGCATCGTGCTGGACGGCGCGCTGTTTCGCGGCGTACGCGGGTGGAGCGGCGAGATCGGGCACCTCCCGGTCCACCCCGAGGGCCGTCCGTGTCGCTGCGGCGGGCAGGGCTGCCTGGAGCAGTACGCCGGCCAGGAGGCGATCGTGGCCGCCGCCGGGCTGGCCCGGGCGGAGCTTCCCGCGGACACCGCGACGGCCCGGCTCGCCGAGTTGGCCGAGGCCGGCGACGCCGACGCGCTGCGGGCGCTGCGCGACGCCGGAACGGCGCTCGGCGTCGCGGTGGCCGGCGTGGTCAACCTGCTCGACCTGGACACCGTGGTACTCGGTGGCGGTTACGCGGCGCTCGCACCCTGGCTGTGCCCCCCGGTCCTGGCCGAGATCGGCGCCCGGGTGCTCACCGCGGCCTGGTCGCCGGTCACAGTCCGGCCGTCGACGCTCGGCGCGGAGGCCGCCGCGGTAGGTGCCGCCGGCTCGGTGGCCCGCCGGATCGTCGCCCAGCCCGCCGGCTGGCTGGCCCGCTCCGGCTGATCCCGCGTCGGCGGCCCGGCAACCGCCGGCGGCGCTGATCGACCGGGTGCTCCGGGCGGTCGACGACTGGCTGGACGGGCAGGCCCACGACGACATCGCGATACTGGCCGTGGGCTGCTCGGCGCCGGAATGACCGGCGGGCGCCGGCCCGGCCGGCTTGATCAGGCGGTACGCGCCACGGGCGGGTCGCCGGCCGGCCATTCTCGGGTGGTGCCGACCGAACGTTCCGGACCGCCCGACGAACCCGTCCACACCGTTCGGGTATGCCGACCCGAATCGACCGACCAGTCCCCCGACCGGCCACCGGGCCGGTCCGGGTCGTCCGGCCAGTCCCCCTGGCCCGGCGTCGGCGCGTCCTGCGTCTGCTGGCGGCGGGCGGTTTCGTCGAACTCCCGCATCCCGCGCAGCAGCCCGTCGCGGCCCTCCGGGCTCATCCCGGCCAGCACGGCGGCGAGTTGGGCCTGGCGGTTGGCCCGCAGCTCGGCGAGGAGGCGGCGGGCCTCGGGGGTGAGGTGCAGCGAGATCTCCCGCCGGTCGAAGCGGCCCGGCTCGCGCTCCAGCATGCCGGCGGCGACCAGCCGGTCGCAGAGGCGGCTGGCGGAGCTGAGCAGCATGTCCAGTCGGGCGGCGAGCCGGCGGAGGTTGATCCCGTTGGACTGCTCAACCACCATCACCGCCCGTAACTGGGCGCCGGACACGCGGTTGGCGGTCCCCTCCCGGGCAGACTCCCAGATGCCCAGCAGGGCAGCGGCCGCCGCGTCCAGCGCAGCAGCCATACTCGTCTCAGGGTCCGTCGGACGGTTCAGTTCGGCCATGGTGGCCCGAGACTACTCCGAACCCACTGGTGGTCGAGCTTTTAGCAGGGAGTGACGATGGGCAAACTGGTCAATCAGGTACGGCGGGCCCTGAACGAGACACCAGCTGACCGGCTCGTCGGTGGTATCGGGGATGTCCTCGCCGAGTCGTACGGGATCACCGACGTCGAGCTCTACCAGGTCGACTACCGGCTCGCGGAGCTGCTGCCACTCACCGACGGTGACTCGATCACGAGCCCCGGGCACCCGGCCTGGCGCGCCTTCGACCACCAGTCGCCGATCCTGAGCGACGGCACCGCCTGGTTCCCGGTCAGCATGCGTGGCGAGCGTCGAGGGGTCTTGCAACTGTCGCCCGTTCCGGACGACCGGGAGGTCGTCGCCGACCTGGCCGACATCGCCACCGCGCTCGCCCACGAGGTGGCGGCGGTCTCCGCCGGCACCGACGTCTATCGGGCGGCCCGGCGCACCCAACGCCTCACCCTGGCCGCCGAGATGCAGTGGGACCTGCTTCCCGGCCGCAGCCGGATCCGTCCCTCGTTCAGCCTGGCCGGGCAGTTGGAGCCGGCGTACGCGGTACGCGGCGACAGCTTCGACTGGTCCGACGACGGGGAGCGGCTGTGGCTGTCCACCATCAACGGCACCGGGGAGGGTGTGGCCGCCTCCCTGCTCACCTCGCTGGCCACCCACGCGCTGCGCAACGCGCGTCGGGCCGGGCTGGGCCTGGCCGACCAGGCCGCCCTCGCTGACCAGGCCATCTACGACATGTACCGGGGCGAGCAGCACCTCTCCGCGCTGCTGATGGAGCTGGACCTGCGCTCTGGGATGATGACCGTGGTGGACGCCGGGTCGCCCCGGCTGATCCTGCTCCGCGGCGGCGAGGTCACCGAGCAGCCGCTGGAGGCGCAGTTCCCGCTGGGCATGTTCGAGGCGACCGACTACCACGAGCAGAAGTTCGCGCTGGAGCGCGGCGACCGGCTCTTCGTGGTCAGCGACGGCGTGGTGGAGGCCACCGGGCAGAACGTGCGCTACGGCGAGACGGCACTGGACCGGTTCCTGCGCCGGACGGGCCCGATGGCGCCGCTGGACGCCGTGCGGTCGCTGATCGGTGATCTGCGCGCGTTCGTGGCCGGCGACCTGGTCGACGACGCGGTGGTGGTCTGCCTGGACTGGACCGGCCCGCAACCGTGACGGCGGTCAGTACGCGCCGCGACCGTTCAACACCGCGCCGAAGGTCTTCCAGAGGATGGTGAGGTCGGCGGCGAGGGACCAGTTCTCCACGTAGTACAGGTCGAGCCGGATGCCGTCCTCCCAGCTCAGGTCGGAGCGGCCACTGACCTGCCACAGGCCGGTCATGCCGGGCTTGACCAGCAGCCGCCGGGCCACGTCCCCGTCGTAGCGGGCCACCTCCGACGGCAACGGCGGGCGGGGCCCGACCAGGCTCATCTGACCCAGCAGCACGTTGACCAGCTGCGGCAGCTCGTCCAGTGACCATTTGCGCAACAGCCGGCCGACGCGGGTCACCCGGGGGTCCTGGCGCATCTTGAACATCAGGCCGTCGGTCTCGTTGCGCGCGGCCAACTCGGCGAGCAGCGCGTCCGCGTTCACCACCATGGTGCGGAACTTGAACACGCCGAACTCCTGCCCGCCCCGGCCGACCCGGACCTGGCGGAACAGCACCGGGCCCCGGCTGTCCAGTTTGATGGCCAGGGCGATGAACGCGATCAGCGGCAGCAGCACCGCCAGCGCCAGCGACGAGACGGACCGGTCGACGAGGCCCTTCACCAGCTTGCGGGCCCCACGGAACTCGGGCGCCTCGACGTGGATCAGCGGCAGGCCGGCGACCGGGCGGGTGTGGATGCGCGGGCCGGCCACGTCGGTCAGCGCGGGTGCCACGACCAGGTCGACGCCGGTCCCCTCCAACTGCCAGCCGAGGCGGCGCAGGCGGGCAGCGGTCAGCTCACCGGAGGCGGTCACCGCGACCGTGTCCGCGCCGATCGCGGTGGCGGCCTCCGGGATGCCCCGGAACGACCCCACCACCGGCACGTCACCCAGCCGCTGGGCCACCGGCGCGAGCAGCGCGTCCGGGATGCAGGCGCCCACCACCTGGTAGCCGGCGTACGGCTCGCGGCGCAGCGTGTGGACCAACTCCAACACGTGGGCGGTGTCGCCGACCACCAGCATTTTGCGGGACCAGCCGGCGCCGATCGAGCGGGCCCGGTGCAGCCGCTTACGGGCCGCGAACCGCGCCACCTCCAGCCCGACGGTGCCCACCGCGAAGGAGATTCCCAGGAAGCCCCGGGAAACGCCGACGCCGGCGATGTAGCCGAAGA
The DNA here is from genome assembly GCF_040607895.1 of Micromonospora sp. NPDC005220. NCBI lineage: Bacteria > Bacillati > Actinomycetota > Actinomycetes > Micromonosporales > Micromonosporaceae > Micromonospora > Micromonospora sp. NPDC005220. The sequence goes on along the minus strand of NZ_JBEXHP010000130.1, from coordinate 5,108 downwards.
TGGCGATCGCCCCGGCCAGCCGCAGGCTCGCGGAGCTGACCCGCCGGTACTCGTCCGCGCCGTAGCCGATCACCCGGTCGTCGTAACAGCCGAGCGCCTTGAGCGAGATCAGCCAGGCCAGCACCAACCCGGGGGCGACCAGAACGTACGGGATCTCCGAGCCGGTCGGCTCGTCGTCACCGAAACGGGCGACGTACCCGATCAGCAACGCGATGATGAGGATGGTGGTGTCCAGCACCACCAGAACCCGAACGTAGGACCGTTCGTCGGCGCGGGCCATCAGCGCGGTGCGCCTACCGTCCGGCTCCGCCGACGTCGCGGGGGTCAACAGTGTCGCCACGCTCACCGGCCCTCCCACTCTGTACAGGATGGCCCCGGCCGACGGGTCGGACCGGAGGCGGACCGACTGTGCCGGAACAGTCGACATCCTGCCTTGACAACTAGGACTGCCGATTGCTTCCGACGGATTGCCGTCACTTTCCTCAACAAGCTGGTGGCCGAAAAGGGGCCTGCCACACCGAATCGACGGTACGGCAGGCCCCTGGACGTCGGAGCGTCGGATCAGCGCGGCGCGGGCGGGCGCCGCGCGATGGCGCTGAGGAAGATGCTGCCGATCTCGCTCGGGTCCTTGGTGACGAAGACGTCGCCACCGGTCACCTTGGTGATCGACTCCAGCTCCGCCTTGCTGACGCCCTCGCCGATACCGATCATGATGACCTGGACCGGCCGGTCCGGGTCGGCGATCTCCTTGAGCTTGCCGAGCAGCTGCTGCTGGCTGAGGCCGTTGTCGTCCTCGTTCTTGCCGTCGGTGAACAGCACGATCGAGTTGACCCGGCCGGGCTGCCAGTTCTCCTGCACCGCCTGGTACGCGGCCAGCATCGTGTCGTAGAGGCCGGTGTCGCCGCTGGAGGGCTTGACGGTGGCGAGCGCCCCCTCCAACTGGCCTCGCTGGCCGGAGAGCGGCCCGATGGGGACCAGCTCCCGGTAGTCCCGGTTGCCGACGAGCTTGGTGGAGAAGGTCCACAGGCCGATCGACCAGGAGTCGTCGAAGAGGCTGAGGCCGCGACGGGCCGCATCCACTGTGACTTCCTCCCGGCTGCGGTTGTTGGCGCTGGGCACCTCTTCCTTCATCGAGCCGGAGACGTCGATGACGGCCAGCATCCGACCGGACTGGGTGGCGATCGACCAGCTGGAGACGACCCGCTGGATGGCGGCCGGGTCCAGGCCACCCGCCGCGGTGCCGCCGTTCGCGGGTGCGGTCGGCGCGCCGCCGGACGGGCTCGGAGCGCCCTGCGGCGCCTTGAATCCCTCACCCCAGTTGCCGTCCGGCGCGCGCAGCGACTGCGCGGCGAGCCGGTCACGGAAAGTGGGGCTGGTGAGCAGCTCGTACAGCACCTTGGCCGCCGACGCCTTGCTCGGCTCGATGCCGGGCAGCACCGCGTACGGGTAGTCCAGCGGCATCGGCGCCGGCTCCATGTAGAGCGCGGCGAGCGGCACCGGTGGCTTCTTGCTGTTGTACGCGATCACGTCTTCTTCGGACAGGGCAGCCGCGCCGAGACCGCTGGCGATGGACGTCGCGTCGTTGGCCGTCGGAAACCGGGCCAGCAGGTCGTTGCGGAGAGAGGAACGCCCGGTGGCCAGTGCGCGGAGCGCGCCGACGGTGTTGCGCTGGGCGTCCCCGCCGGCACCGTTGGCGGCCGCGGTCAGCGAGAGCAGACCGGACAGGCCCGCCGCGTCGCGGGTCGGCTCGACGATCCCGGTCCGCAGCGGCGCGCCGGTGTTGTTGACCTGCTTGAGCAGGTCGGTCCAGTTGAACTTCTTGTCCGGCCAGCCCAACCGGGTGGCGATCGGCTCGGGCATCGCGACGACGATCGGGCTGCGCGCGATGGACTGGCCGTTGGTCGGAGCGAACGCGGTCGCGTCCTTCTTCAACCGCAGCAGCCAGGTCGAGGAGTCGGGCACCCAGACGTCCGGGCTGACGGCGGTGCCGCTGGCCTGCCCCACGCCGGCCAGCACAGCGCCATGCTTGGCCGCCACCACGGCCGCCACGTCGACCGGGTCGGACGCGGAGACGTCGACGCGGATGCAGGTCGGGCCCACCGCCGCGCCATCCTTGACCCACTGGGACGCGGCGGCGTCCACCGCCGGCGCGAGCTCGGAGGCGACCGCCACGGCGAGTCTGATCTCCCCGGAGCAACTGGGTTGTATCAACTCCCGATAGCCGAACCACGCGCCCGTCGTCACGACGAGCACCCCCGCCGTTGCGGCGGCGGCGGCTAGTTGGATTTTCGAACGCATGCGATGGCGGCCTGCTGACACGGTGACCATCTTGCGTACAAGGTGCCGTCTCTGCCACACCCGTTCGGACTAAAGTTACGGAGGAGAAACAGTTGACTATCTTTTTGCAACACAGAGTGACTTAGTGGCCCCGGGGCGTTGCCAAACCAGCGTCACTCTCACGTCCGCACCGTGGCGTTCAGGCCAGCACGCACGTCGGGCTCGGCACCGGCACCGGCTCGCCGACCGCCTCCGGGACGCCGGTGTCGGCGTCCCGCCGGAACACCCGCACCATGTCCGCCCGCTCGTCGGCGACGTACAGGTGCTCCCCGATCAGCGCGAAGTGCCGAGGCCACTCCCCGCCGGTGTCCACTTCGGCCACCAGCTCGGGCAACTCCCCGGCCAGTGTGAAGACCGCCACGGTCCCCACCCCACGGTTGGCGACGTAGAGGAACCGGCCGTCCGGGGCGACCGCTACCTCCGACGGCTGGACGTGACCGGCCCGCTCGCTCGCCTCGACCCGCCCGCGCTGGTGCAACGCGCCGTCGTCGGTCACCTCGTAAGCGGTGACCGAGGCGTCCAGCTCACCGACTAGGTAGCAGCGCCGCCCGTCCGGGTGCCGGGCCAGGTGCCGAGGGCCGGTGCCGGGCACCGTACGCATCCGCGGCGCACGCGGCACCAGCCGTCCGGTCGCCGCATCCAGGTCGTACCGGTAGACCGAGTCGGTGCCGAGATCCACGGCGAGGATCGGCCCCCGGCCCGGCCCCGGCGAGACCATGTGGGCGTGGGCGTGGTCCTGGCGCTCCGGGTCGGGGCCGTGCCCCTCGTGCACCACCAGGTCGGTGCGCTCGCCGGGCACGCCCTGCGGGTCGAGCGGAAAGACCGCGATGCTGCCGCTGCCGTAGTTGGCCGCCAGCAGGTGCCCGCCGCCGGGCAGCACGGCCAGGTGGCAGGGCTCGGCGCCGCCTGCCGACCGGCGGCCGAGCGGGTCCAACGCACCGTCCGCCCCGACCTGCCAGGCGCTGATCTCCCCGTCCGCCAGCTCGTTGACCGCGTAGAGCACCGGCTGGGTGGGGTGCCGCGTCAGAAAGGAGGGGGACGGGGTGACCGCCACCGTGCCGAGCGGGGTCAGCGCCCCGGTCGTCGGGTCGCGACGTGCCGCGACGATGCCGCTGCCCCGCCCACCACTCTGCGCGGTGTAACCCCCGATGTGGACGACCTCGCCCTGACCGCTCACGCCCAACTCCTCCGCCGGCATCCTTCAGTGATCCAACCAGAGGCTGCCCGCGTTGCCCGCCCGTTAACCGGCTTTCCGGCCCGGATCTCAGGCCGTCGGCACCGGCTCGCCGCGCTGTCGGGCGACGTGCTCCACCAGAGAGATCAACACCATCTTCCCGGACTGCCGGTCCCGGGCGTCGCAGAGCACCATCGGCACGTCCGGGTCCAGGTCGAGCGCTCGGCGTACGGTCTCCAGGTTGAATCGACGGGAGTCGTCGAAACAGTTCACGCCCACCACGAACGGGATGCCGCGCTGCTCGAAGTAGTCGATGGAGGGGAAACAGTCGGCCAACCGTCGGGTGTCGGCGAGCACCACCGCGCCGAGCGCGCCGAAGGCCAGCTCGTCCCAGAGGAACCAGAACCGGTCCTGACCCGGCGTGCCGAACAGGTAGACCTGAAGGTCGTCGTTGATGGTGATCCGGCCGAAGTCCATCGCCACCGTGGTGGTCGACTTGCCCTCCACACCGGAGATGTCGTCGGTGCCGATCCCGGCACCGGTCAACACCTCCTCGGTCTGCAACGGACGGACCTCGCTCAGGGCGCTCACCAAGGTCGTCTTGCCAGCCCCGAAGCCTCCCGCGATGAGGATCTTCAGTGCCAGCGGGATGGTGGTGCTGGTGCCCACCTGGTCATAGCGCACGGAGTCCACTGACCACCGCCTTGAGGATGTCGTCGTCGGGAAGGATGCCGGCGGCCGGCGGCTCGTGCACCGCGACCAGGCCCTCGGCGAGGAGATCACCGAGCAGTACCCGGACCACGCCGACCGCGAGGTCCAGCTCGGCTGCCAGTTCGGCCACCGACACCGGTCGGTGGGCCAACGCGATCAGCCGTCGATGCTCCGGCAGCAGGTGCGGATGGCTCGCCGCGTCGACGCCCGAACCGGCCAACACGAACGCGACCAGGTTGAATCCGTCGACGGCGGAGCGTACCCGACCTCCGGTGAGCGTGTACGGGCGCATCACCGGGCCGGCGTCGTCGTCCAGCCACTGGTGTTGCGGCCCGGGCGGCTCAGTCCGCATCTCCGGTGCCCGCTGCCGATCGGGCTGGCGCGGCCAGGCTCTCCCCCACCCGGATCACCAGCATCGCCATCTCGTACGCGACCAGCCCGATGTCCGCGTCGGCGTCGCTCACCACGGCCAGGCAGGCACCCTGCCCGGCGGTGGTGACGAAGAGGTAGGCCGCCTCCATCTCCACCACGGTCTGCCGGACCGGGCCGCCGTCCACGTGCCGGCTCGCGCCACGGGCGAGGCTGGAGAAGCCGGCGGCGAGCGCACAGAGGTGCTCGGCGTCGGAGCGCTCCAGCTCGGCCGAACAGCCGAGCAGCAGGCCGTCGGCGGAGAGCACCACCGCCTCCCGGGCGGCCGGTACCCGTTGCACCAGCTCGTCGAGCAACCAGTCGAGGCCGGCGCTCTGCTTCGTCGAATGCCGCACTAGGCGTCCCTCTCAGTCGCGGTCGGGGGTTCGGGGGTCGTCGGCGGGTCGGTACGCACCGCCGGGACCGCCGGACCAGTCGGCGCCGCCGGACCAGTCGGCGCCGCCGGACCAGTCGGCGC
>NZ_JBEXHP010000129.1:0-14571 GCF_040607895.1 Micromonospora sp. NPDC005220 | reverse complement strand
CGTGAGAACCCCCTGGGGACCGGGGGGGGGGGTTTGCTGCGGGGGCTGGGGGGGGGGGGGGTCTGTCTGCTGTGGGCGCCCGGTATGTTGTGACCGGGGCGCGGGGGGGGGTCTGGCCCCCCCCCCGGCGAGTACGAAGACGATGGCCACCCAGACGGCGGCGAGGGTGAAGCCCAGCGGGGCGACGTAGCGGCTCATGGACGGCTCCGGGTGGCGGCTGGACGGTCCGCGTGCAGGGGGCGGACCGCAGGGGGTAGGGACGCGCACACGAAGTCGTGACCGGGCGGCTCCCGGCGACCGCCCGGGATCGGGCGGCGCGGCACACTCGCCTCGGCGGCTGCCAAAGCGGTGGGGAGCGGAGCGGGGTCAGCTCACCAGACTGAGTCGTGGCTCAGCGGGACTGACCATCGGCCCGGCCACGACTGGGAGGATCGCTATCTCGCACAGCGATCACCTCCTGCAAGTCGGGCCGGCCGGAACGTCGATGATCGTACACCTGCGGGGTCGACGGAACGCACTCGGCCGACCGGTCGGCGGCCCCTCCACCGCCCGGTTGGTGACGCCGCTCACCATCGGCCCGTACGCCGCCGTGGCGGAGCGACCCCGACTGGCCCACCCGCACCACAGTGACCAGCACCGCGGCGAGCAGCGGGAGCCGTTCCCGGGCTGGCTCCACGGGGCTACTCGCCGGCGGCCACCAGACCCGTCTCGTACGCCAGCACCACGGCCTGGGCCCGGTCCCGCAGACCCAGCTTGGCCAGGATCCGCCCGACGTGCGTCTTCACGGTCTGCTCGGCCACCACCAGGTCACCCGCGATCTCCGCGTTGTTGCGTCCCCGGGCGATCAACCGGAGCACCTCGGTCTCGCGTGGAGTGAGCCCGGCCAGGTCGGTGGGGCGTGGGCGGCGGCGATCCGGGCGCGCCGCGAACTCGGCGATCAACCGGCGGGTGACCGCAGGAGCGAGCAGCGCGTCCCCGGCCGCCACCACCCGCACCGCCTGCACCAGATCGGCCGCCGGGGCGTCCTTGAGCAGGAAGCCGCTGGCCCCGGCGCGCAGCGCCTCGTACACGTAGTCGTCCAGGTCGAAGGTGGTGAGGATGAGCACCCGGGGTCGCTGCGCCGACCGGTCACCGAGCAGCTTGCGGGTGGCCTCCAGCCCGTCCATGACCGGCATCCGCACGTCCATCAGCACCACGTCCGGGTCGAGGTGACGGGCGGCGGCCACGGCCTGCGCCCCGTCGGCGGCGTCACCCACCACCAGCAGATCCGGTTGGGCGGCGAGCAGCGCGCCGAAACCCTGCCGGACCATCGCCTGGTCGTCGGCGATCAGCACCCGGATCATCGGTCCCCGCCCTCCGCGTCGTACGGCAGCTCGGCCGCCACCGCGTAACCTCCGTCGGGCAGCGGCCCGGCGGTGAACGTACCGCCCAGCGAGGTGGCCCGCTCCCGCATGCCGGTCAGCCCGTGCCCGGAGCCACCGTCGGCGGTCGGTCGGACGTCGGCCGGGGAGTTGTCGACGCGTACCTCCAGGCTGGACGGACCGACGCGGACCGTGACGCGCACCGCGGCACCGGCGGCGTGTCGGGCCGCGTTGGCCAGGCCCTCCTGCACGATGCGGTACGCGGCCAGCCCGACCGGCGCGGGCACCCGGTCGTCGTCCACCAGCTCGGCGTCCACTGTGACCGGCAGCCCGGCCCGACGGGCCGCGTCCACCATGGCGCCCAGGTCGGTCAGGTTCGGCTGCGGCGTGGTCTGCGGCCCGGTCGTCTCACTGCGCAGCACCCCCAGCAGCCGCCGCATGTCGGTCAGCGCGTCGCGGGCCGACGCGGCGATGGCGACGAACTCCGCGGCGGCCGGGGCCGGCACGTCGGTCAGCCGGTACGGGGCGGTCTCCGCCTGCACCGCGATCAGCGACATGTGGTGGGCCACCACGTCGTGCAGCTCCCGGGCGATCCGGGTGCGCTCCTCCAGCACCGCGCGGCGTTCCTGCTCCCGCTCGCTCAGCTCGGTCTGCGCGGCCAGCGCGTGCCGGGACAGCCGATTGCGCCGGATCAGGTCGCCGGCGATCGCCAGCGCGCCGAGCAGCAGCAGGACCGGGACCCGGTTCTCGGGGTGCACCAGGTAGAACACCGGCACCGTGGTGATCGTCACCACCCATCCCAGCACCGGCCGGTCGACCCGCGCGACGACCACCGCGACCACCGCGACCGAGCCGAGCGCCAGCGGCGGGGTCCACGGCCAGGACTGGTCGGCCGGCGCGTTGAACGTGCAGATCAGCAGGGCCAGCACCGTCAGTCGCCAGGCCAGCAGCGGACGCCGGGGCAGCGCCAGCAGCGGTGCCACTGTCATCGCCGCGAACAGCACCGCGACCGGCATCGGTAGGCCCCACTCGCTCTCCACGGTCAGCGTGATCAGGAAGAGGCCGAGCGCGGCGAGCAGCCCGACCGGGGCGGCGTAGCGGGCCGCCCCGGGCCACCGGGCCAGCAGCGGCCGTTCGGGCCGGGCGTCCGGGCCCAGCAGGGTCTGTCGCAGGGCCCGCAGGGCCACGGCGATCGGGTGCCGGTTCACCACCCGGAGGCTACGGGCCGACCCCGCCACGAGGCGTGCCACCAGGGGTTGATCCCGGTGTGATACCCCAGTGTGACGCGACTCCCGTTAGCGCTTACCTGCCGGTAACGCCTAGGCTCGCCTGCGACTGAGATCAGTTGAGCAAGGGGGAACAGTGGCCCGTACCGTGCTGGTGACCGGGGGCAACCGGGGAATCGGCCTGGCCATCGCGCAGGCCTTCGCCAAGCAGGGCGACCGGGTGGCGGTCACCCACCGCAGTGGCGAGGCACCCGACGGGCTGTTCGGCGTACGCGCCGACGTCACCGACGCCGCCTCGATCGACGCCGCGTTCACCGCCGTCGAGGCCGAGCTGGGGCCGGTCGAGGTGCTGGTCGCCAACGCCGGCATGACCGCCGACACGCTGCTGCTGCGGATGACCGAGGAGCAGTTCACTCAAGTGGTGGACACCAACCTCACCGGCGCGTTCCGGGTCGCGAAGCGGGCCTCCGGCAAGATGCTCCGCGCCAAGTGGGGCCGCATGATCTTCATCTCCTCGGTGGTCGGCCTCGCCGGCGGTGCCGGCCAGGTCAACTACGCCGCCAGCAAGGCCGGCCTCGTCGGCGTCGCCCGGTCGATCACCCGGGAGCTGGGCAGCCGCAACATCACCGCGAACGTGGTGGCGCCCGGCTTCATCGACACCGACATGACCGCCGGCCTCACCGACGACCGCAAGGCGGAGATCCTCAAGTCCATCCCGGCCGGCCGGATGGCCAGCCCGGAGGAGGTCGCCGCCGTGGTCACCTGGCTGGCCTCGGACAGCGCCGGGTACGTCTCCGGCGCCGTCATCCCGGTCGACGGCGGCCTCGGCATGGGCCACTAACCCTTTTGACTACGGAGGAAATCTGCGATGTCCGGACTGCTCGCCGGTAAGCGGCTGCTCGTCACCGGTGTCATCACCGACGCCTCGATCGCCTTCTCGGTGGCGAAGCTCGCCCAGGAGAACGGCGCGCAGGTCGTGCTCACCGGCTACGGCCGGCTCTCCCTGGTCGAGCGGATCGCCAAGCGGCTGCCCGAGCCCGCGCCGGTCATCGAGGTGGACGTCACCAACACCGAGCACCTGGCCGGCCTCGCCGACCGGGTACGCGAGCACGTCGACGGCCTCGACGGCGTCGTGCACTCGATCGGCTTCGCCCCGCAGAGCTGCCTGGGCGGCGGCTTCCTCGACGCGCCCTGGGAGGACGTGGCGACCGCCCTGCACGTCTCCACCTTCTCCTACAAGTCCCTCGCGATGGCGGCGCTGCCGCTGATGTCGCCCGGCGGCGCGGTGGTCGGCCTGACCTTCGACGCCACCAAGGCGTGGCCGGTCTACGACTGGATGGGCGTGGCCAAGGCCGGCCTGGAGTCCACGTCCCGCTACCTGGCGATGCACCTGGGCAAGCAGGGCATCCGCAGCAACCTGGTCGCCGCCGGGCCGCTGCGCACCATCGCCGCGAAGTCGATCCCCGGCTTCGACCAGTTCGAGAACGCCTGGGCCGAGCGTGCCCCGCTGGGCTGGAGCCTCACCGACCAGGAGCCCGCCGCGCGGGCCTGCCTGGCGCTGCTCTCCGACTGGTTCCCGGCCACCACCGGCGAGATCGTCCACGTCGACGGCGGCTACCACGCCATCGGTTCCTGACGCTGCACCGCGACGCTCCCTGGTCGCCGTTCGCGTGACCCACGCGTCCGGACCAGGGGGCGTCGCCGGGACGTCCCGGCCGAGGGGCAAGAATGACAGCATGTCGTACGACGCGGTGGTGCTGGTGTCCTTCGGCGGGCCCGAACGGCCCGAGGACGTGATGCCGTTCCTGCAGAACGTGACCCGAGGCCGAGGTGTGCCGCCCGAGCGGCTGGTCGAGGTCGCCGAGCACTACCAGCACTTCGGTGGGGTGTCCCCGATCAACCAGCAGTGCCGGGAGCTGCTGGCCGCCGTCCGCGCCGACTTCGCCGCGCACGGTGTCGACCTGCCCGTCTACTGGGGCAACCGGAACTGGGACCCGATGCTCGCCGACACCGTGACGCAGATGCGCGACGACGGGGTCACCCGAGCGCTGGCCTTCGTCACCAGCGCGTACGGCGGCTACTCGTCCTGCCGGCAGTACCAGGAGGACATCGCCGCCGCCCGGGCCGCCGTGGGGCCGGACGCGCCGGTGATCGAGAAACTGCGCCAGTTCTGGGACCACCCCGGCTTCGTCGAGCCGCACGTCGACGCGGTCCGGGCGGCGCTGGGCCAGCTCGACCCGGAGAAGCGGGACACCACCCGGCTGGTCTTCACCGCCCACTCCATCCCCAGCTCGATGGCGGCCAACGCCGGCCCGCACGGCGGCCGGTACGAGGCGCAGTTGCACGAGACCGTCCGGATCGTCGCCGCGGCCGCCGCCCCCGACCTGGCGTACGACCTGGTCTGGCAGAGCCGCTCCGGCCCGCCGCAGGTGCCCTGGCTGGAGCCGGACGTCAACGACCACCTGGCCACCCTCGCGCAGGGCGGCACCACCGCCGTGGTGGTCAGCCCGATCGGGTTCGTCTCCGACCACCTGGAGGTGGTGTGGGACCTGGACACCGAGGCGCTGGAGACGGCGAAGCAGCTCGGCCTGGACTTCGTCCGCGCCGGCACGCCGGGCACCGACCCGCGCTTCGTGAGCATGGTGCGTGAGCTGGTCACCGAGCGGATTGACCCGGACGGCGCGCAGCTGCGCCGGCGCCTGGGCGAGCTGCCCATGTGGGACACCTGCGCCACCGTCTGCTGTGTGCCGACCCGTCGTCCGACGCCTGCTGGGGGAACCGATGCATGACCGCAAGCCTGTGCAGAGCTGGCTGACCGACATGGACGGCGTGCTGGTGCACGAGGGCCAGCCGGTGCCCGGCGCGCCGGAGTTCATCAACCGGCTGCGCGCCTCCGGCAAGCCGTTCCTGGTGCTGACCAACAACTCGATCTACACCCCACGGGATCTGACGGCCCGGCTCAGCCGGATGGGGCTGGACGTGCCGGAGGAGTCGATCTGGTCCTCCGCCCTGGCCACCGGTCAGTTCCTCGCCGACCAACGGCCGGGCGGCACCGCGTACGTCATCGGTGAGGCCGGCCTGACCACCGCGCTGCACGCCGTCGGCTACGTGCTGACCGACTTCGCCCCCGACTACGTGGTGCTCGGCGAGACCCGCACCTACAGCTTCGAGGCGATCACCAAGGCGGTCCGCCTGATCAACGACGGCGCCCGGTTCATCTGCACCAACCCCGACGTGACCGGCCCGTCGGTGGAGGGCGCGCTACCCGCCGCTGGCTCGGTCGCCGCCATGATCTCCAAGGCGACCGGGGTCGAGCCGTACTTCGTCGGCAAGCCCAACCCGATGATGATGCGCTCGGCGCTCAACACCATCGACGCGCACTCGGAGAGCACCGCGATGATCGGTGACCGGATGGACACCGACATCCTGTGTGGCCTGGAGGCAGGGCTGGAGACGATCCTGGTGCTCACCGGGATCAGCAGCCGCACCGAGGCGGAGCGTTACCCGTACCGTCCGTCCCGGATCGTCAACTCGGTCGCGGACCTGCTCGACGAGATCTGACCAGCCCCGGACCTCGCCGGCGCAGGTCGTGGTTGCCGTCGCCGTCCGGGGGCGTTGCTGCGGTGCTCGTGGGGGCGGTCTGGTCAGGGGCGCAGGGGAGCGTTGCAGGCGGCCACCAGCGCCTGCCGGCAGGCCGCGGTCAGCGGCCGCAACGCCGCGTCCCGTTGCTGCGCCTCGTAGTTGTTGATCGCGCCGCCCGGAGCGGCGTGCCCGGCCAGCGCCAGCACCCGGTCGAGCACCGCCGCCCGGGCGAAGAGCCGGCGGGCCCGCGGGTCGAACCCCGGTGGCAGGTCGGTGGTGCCGTCCGGGCGGCGCAGCGCGGCCAGCGCACCGGCCAGCTCGGGCCGCCACTGGGCCACGTCGAGACGGGTCAGCACGGCGGTCGTCTCGGCCAGCGCGGCGGCCAGCTCGGCCTCCGCCTCGGCGGCGCCGGGCAGTGCGAGCGAGGCGGCGGGCGCGTTGGCCGGCAGCGGGTAGACCCGCCAGAGCACCGTCTCGAAACAGTCCCCCGAGCCGGAGGTGTGCAGTCGCACCTGGGGAATCAAGCCGAGCCCGCCGGCGACCACCGCCTCGCCGGTGACCAGCGCCGCTCCGGCGAAGTCGCCGGGGCCGGGCAGCCCTCGCGGGTCGCCGGGCGCCGGCAGCACCAGGCGGATCTCGTCCGGGGAGAGTTTGGCCAGAGTGGGCAGCGCGGCGCCCAGCGGGACGTCGGTCCAGGTGCCGGGGGCGTCCGCCACGAGGTGCTCCTCGTCGCCGGCGATGGCGTCGGCGACTTCGTCGTACGGCACCAACCCGGCGCGCCACGCGCGCACCCAGGCAACGAACCGGCTGGACCGGCGCGGCGTGAGTGTGGCCGCGCCCGTTGCGGGGGTGGACATGCCGAAAGGGTACGTGGTCATGACCGGCCCTGTCTCGACTGCCGCTCCGGTCGCCCGGCCTGCCCCCAACTGCCCTGTTCGCCCCATTCCTCGTGCTGGTGCCGGCGGAAGACGCGGGTCTGCGGTGGGTGGTGCGGACGCGGGGCGGTGTGTCGGGGGCCGGGGTGGGCGCGGGCCGGGGTTAGCGTGATCGACATGGCGGGGCGATACGGCGAGGACGTGTTGGCGGGCGACTGGCGGCGGCGCAAGGTCACCCCCGAGGTGGACGCCGAACCAGATCTCGTGGTGGAGGACGCCGACTCCGGGTTCTGCGGCGCGGTGGTGGGCTTCGAGGCTGGCGCGGTGGTGTTGGAGGACCGGCACGGTAAGCGACGCAACTTTCCGCTGCTGCCGGCGGCGTTCCTGCTCGACGGCCGGCCGGTGACGTTGCGCCGCCCGACCCGCGCGCCGGTGCCGGCGGCCCGTCGGCGGACCGCGTCCGGTTCGGTCGCCGTGGACAACGTGCGGGCCCAGGTGGCGAAGGCCAGCCGAATCTGGGTCGAGGGCATCCATGACGCCGCGCTGGTCGAGCGGATCTGGGGTGACGACCTACGGATCGAGGGCGTGGTGGTCGAGCCGTTGGACGGCATCGATGCCCTCGACGCCGAGGTGCGCGACTTCGGCCCCGGCCCGACCCGACGACTCGGCGTACTCGTCGACCACCTGGTGCCGGGCAGCAAGGAGAGCCGGATCGTCGCCCGGGTGAACTCGCCGTACGTGCTGGTGACCGGGCACCCCTACGTGGACGTGTGGCAGGCGGTCAAGCCGGCGGCGTTGGGCATCGCGGCCTGGCCGGTGGTGCCGCCGGGGCGGCCGTGGAAGGAGGGGGTCTGCGCGGCCCTCGGGGTGGCCGAGCCGGCCGACATGTGGCGGCACATCCTGTCCCGGGTGAACAGCTTCGCCGACGTGGAGACACCTCTGATCAACGCCATGGAGCGCCTCATCGACTTCGTCACCGAAGCCCCCTGACCGCCCGATTCGTCCGGGGGCGGGTCAGGGGATGTCGTCGGGGCTGCGGGTGAAGACGAACGTGGCGATGTCGAGCGCCACCGCCCGTCCGCCGTCGTCGCGCCGCACCGTCAGGATCTCGCCGTTCTCCGGGCCGGAGCGGCCCCGCCAGCGGTCCGTCCCCTCGGCCGTGAACCGGCTCACCCGCTCCCCGCGTACGTGGGCCAGCAGGTCACCCGCGTCCCAGTGCAGGTCCAGCGACGTGCCCATCCACCACCAGCGGCCGGTCAGCTCGGCCAGTTCGGCCGCGGGCGTGGCGGTGGCCGGCCGCCACGGCTTCGGGAGCGCCGGCTCGGCGTCCAGCACGGTGGTCAGCAGCCGGCGGCCGAGCCCGGTGATCGGGAAGCCGTACGAGTTGGCGAAACCGACCACGGCGGTGCGGGTCGGCCGGTGCACCGTGAGGGCGGCCACGTACCCGGGCATCGAGCCACCGTGTCCGACGTACACGCGCTCGCCGTCCCGGTAGAGCTCCAGCCCCAGGCCGTGCCCGCCGGACCAGGAGTCGAGGTCGCTGATCACCACGGGCGCGCACATCTCGGTGAGCGTCTCGGCGGCCAGCACCGACGGGTCGGGGTCGGCGAGGAAGGCGGCCCAGCGGCCCAGGTCCCCGATCGTCGACCAGAGCTGCCCGGCGGGGGCCATCGCGCCGGTGTCGGTGCGGGGCTCCTCGCGCAGCGTGCCGCGCCAGGGGTGGACGACGTAGCCGCGGGCGTACGGCTCGGTGGCCGCGTACGTGGTACGGCGCATTCCCAGCGGGCCGAGCAGCCGTTCGTTGAGCAGGTCGGCCCAGGGCATTCCGGTGAGCCGTTCGAGCACTCCGCCGAGCAGCCCGTACGCCAGGTTGGAGTAGTGGTACGCGGTGTGCGGCGGATAGGCGATCTTGTCGGTGCTCAGGCCGGCGAGCAGCGTGGCCAGGTCGGTGCCCGCCGCCCGTTCCCACCAGTCGCCGTCAGGTTCGCGTTGCATGCCGCTGACATGCCCGAGCAGTTGACGCAGGGTGAGCGAGCCGACACCGGTGCCCGGTAGGTGCTTCTCCAGCTCGTCGTCGACGCTGAGCCGGCCGGCGTCGCGCAGCTGCATGATCAGGGTCGCGGTCATCGTCTTGCTGATCGAGCCGACCCGGTACTGCAGGTCGGCGTCCGGGCGAGGGTGCTCGCCTGCGGCGGCCAGGTGGACCAGCGCGCCGTCGCGGACCACGCCCAGCGCCAGTGACGGGGTACGGCCGTCGATCTGCGCCTGGGCGACCTGGGTGTCGATCTGTCGGGCGGTCGCGGGCAGCAGGGTCAACGAGATCTCTCCTCGATCGGTGGCTCGGGCCGGACCGTGGTCGGAAGAGTTTCGGTCGGCCAGTCCGTTCCCGCGAGCCTACTGATCATCACAGGTGGGCTGCACGTGCATTCGCGTGTCACGATCAGGGGGTGGACGCCGTGGTGTGGATCGTTTTGGGTGTGCTGCTGGCCGTCGCCGAGATTTTCACGACGACGCTATTTCTGATCATGTTTGGGGCCGGTGCGTTCGCCGCCGCCGGTGCGGCCGCCCTGGGCGCGCCGGTCGCTGTGCAGGCGCTGGTCTTCGCGGTGGTGTCGGTGTTGAGCCTGGTGGTGGTCCGACCGGTCATCCGGCGGCACAGCCGCTCCGCGCTGGAGAGCGGCGAGCAGCCGTTCGGCGTGGAGGCGATCGAGGGCTCCACGGCGCTGGTGCTGGAACGGGTGGACGCCGAGCGGGGTCTCGTCAAGATCGACGGTGAGTTGTGGACCGCCCGGTCGTACGACACGACGCAGACTTTCGAGCCCGGTCAACGGGTTCGGGTGATAAAGGTCCGGGGCGCGACGGCCCTGGTGTGGCAGGACGATGTTTCTTCCGCCGGTGAGTTGCCGGAAGCGAGAGGGTGAACGGATGACGGTCATAGGTGTGCTGATCATCGCGGTGGCGTTGATCGCCGTGATTACGCTGGCCAAGGCGGTGCGGATCGTGCCGCAGCAGCGCCAGGACGTGGTGGAACGGCTCGGCAAGTACAAGCGCACCCTCAGCCCCGGCCTCAACCTGCTGGTGCCGTTCATCGACGCGGTGCGCTCCAAGGTCGACATGCGGGAGCAGGTGGTGAGCTTCCCGCCGCAGCCGGTGATCACCTCGGACAACCTGGTGGTCTCGATCGACACCGTTCTCTACTTCAAGGTGGTCGACTCGGTCCGGGCCACCTACGAGATCTCCAGCTTCCTGCAGGCCATCGAGCAGCTGACCGTCACCACGCTGCGTAACGTGATCGGCTCGCTGGACCTGGAGCGGGCGCTGACCAGCCGGGACGAGATCAACCGGCACCTGTCCGGTGTGCTGGACGAGACCACCGGCCGCTGGGGCATCAAGGTGACCCGGGTCGAGATCAAGGCCATCGAGCCGCCGGCCAGCATCCGCGACTCGATGGAGAAGCAGATGCGCGCCGAGCGGGACCGCCGCGCGGCGATTCTGACCGCCGAGGGGCACAAGCAGTCGGTGATCCTCACCGCCGAGGGCGACAAGCAGTCCGCCGTGCTGCGCGCGGACGGTGACCGGCAGGCCCGGATCCTGCAGGCCGAGGGTCAGGCGAAGGCGATCCGGACGGTGTTCGACGCGATCCACCAGGCGAACCCGAGCCAGAAGGTGCTCGCCTACCAGTATCTGCAGGCCCTGCCGCAGATCGCCCAGGGCAGCGCCAACAAGGTCTGGATCGTGCCGGCAGAGCTGACCAAGGCCCTGGAGGGCATGGGCGGCGCTCTCGGCGGGCTGAGCCAGATGGTGGGGGATCTGCCCGCGCCGGAGGCGGCCGAGCACGTGAGCCAGGTCGAGCGCGAGGCCGCGGCGGCGGCGCAGGCCGCGGCGGACGCCGCCCAGCAGATCCACGACGAGGTACGCGTCGCCGAGGCGCAGGCCACCGGTGGCAACAAGCCGCAGGGGCTGCCCGCGCCGGAGCCGGTCACCCAGGCCAGCCTGACCGAGGACCCAGCCGACCAGCGCGAACGCGGCTGATCCGGCACGCCGGCCGGACAGGGCGAGCCTCGAACCGAGGCGCCGGCACCCGGCCTTAATGCGAGAAATGCTCATGGGGCGCTCCGACGCCTGCCACGATCGGTCCTAGGACGGGTGGTGACCAGGCAATCGGGGCGCCCCGGCGCGTCCCGCACCGCTCGTCGACGAGCGAGGTGACGCATGAAGGATCCGGCGAATCGGATGTGGTCCTCGGCCCCGGTGCCCGGCGCGCACGACCCGGTCGCCCCACTGGGCTCCCGGAGCACCGGTGGCGGGTTCGGCGTACTGCCCTTCGTTGGCGACCCGACCCCGGGCGCCCCCGCCACGAATGCCAGCTGGGCTTGGTCGGTACGCCGGTTCGCGCGGGCGGCGGTCTGGCTGCTGCCCGCGTACGCCATCCTCTACGGCGCGGTGGCGATGGCCAGCGACGGAGGGGTGGGCAACGACCCCTATCCGGCCGACGGCCGGGCGGTGTACCTGATCGGTTGGGTCGCCGCGGTCTGGCTCGGCCTGCTCGCGCTGCTGGCCCTCACCGGGCTGCTGGCCGCGACCCGCAGCCGCCGGGTGGCCGCCGCCGGTCTGCTGGTCAGCATCGCCGGCACCGTGCTGATGCTGCCGTTCGCCGGGCTCGAAGAGCAGACGCCGGTCTTCGGCGCCACCGCGCGGTCGCTGGTCCTGGTCGGCGCGACGTTCTACAGCGTGGGCTGGTTCCTCACCGGGTGGGCGGTGGCCCGCTCGGGCACCTTCAGCCTCGGTGACGGCGCCATGCTGATCATCGCCGCGCCGCTGCTCGGTCTCGGCGGTGCCCTGATCGGTTCGTTGCAGACGTTCGGCGCGATCTTCGTGCTGATCGCCGGCATCGGCATCGGCTACCGCTCCGGCCGCCTGATGCCCCGCGAAACCGCCCGAGACGCCGCAGCCGCGAGCCTGAATACCCCAAACCCCTAAACCCATCACCCCACCCCGTTTCCCGCGCTGTTGATCATGAAGTTGTTGCGCTCGGCTTCGGCGTGTCGTGGCAACAACTTCATGGTCAACGGGGGCTGGCGGGTGGGGTGGGTGGGCTGGGGAATGGCTGGTGGCGGGGCGTGAAGTTGCTGACAATCGAGCGCTCGGGGTGGTCGGTTGGCGGCTTTCGTGGCAACCCTGGGGGGCATGGCCGCCCCCCGTTCGCCGCTGTCGCGGCTGTTCACCGTGCTGCTCGCCGGCGTGCTGGCCGGGCTCGTCCTGGCCGTGGCCGCGCTGCCGGGCAACCTGCTGGTCGGGTTCGCCGCGCGCGCCGCGATCGGGTCGTACGCCGCGCTGCCCGACGCGCTGCGCACCCCGGCCACGCCGCAGCGCTCGTACCTCTACGCCAACGACGGCAAGACGCTGATCACCACGTTCTACGACGTGAACCGCACCGACGTCCCGTTGTCGGAGATCGCCCCGGTGATGCGGCAGGCGATCGTGGCGGCCGAGGACCGGCGCTTCTACGACCACGGTGGCGCGGACCTGCGCGGCCTCGCCCGGGCGCTGGTGGCCAACGTCAAGGGCGGCGGCACCGAGCAGGGCGGCTCGACGCTGACCATGCAGTACGTCCGTAACGTGCTGAAGACCGACCCCACCCGCACCGCCGAGGAGCGCGCCGCCGCGACCGACCCCACGGTGGGCCGCAAGATCCAGGAGATCCGGTACGCGAGCGCGCTGGACAAGAACCTCGGCAAGGACGAGATCCTGGACCGGTACCTGAACATCGCCTACTTCGGCTCCGGCGCGTACGGAATCGCGGCGGCCAGCCAGCGGTACTTCGGAAAACCTCCGGCGCAGCTGACCCTCGGCGAGTCGGCCCTGCTGGCCGGTCTGGTGCAGTCCCCGGACGCGTACAGCCCGATCAACGGCGACAAGGACCAGGCGCTGGCCCGCCGGTCGTACGTGCTGGACTCGATGGTCGCCACCAACGCGATCACCGCCGCGCAGGCCGAGCAGGCCAAGGCCGAGCCGCTGAGCCTGCACCCCACCGCCCAGCCCAACGGCTGCACCGCCGTCTCCCAGGGCCACGACGACTGGGGCTACTTCTGCGACTACCTGCGCCAGTGGTGGCTGACCCAGCCGGCCTTCGGGGCCACCGTCGCGGAGCGCGAGCAGGCGCTGCGCTCGGGCGGCTACACGGTGGTCACCTCGCTGGACCCGAAGATCCAGGCCACCGCGCAGCAGCAGGCCACCAAGGTCTACGGGTACGACAACAAGCGCGCCTTGCCGATCGCGGCGGTCCAGCCGGGCACCGGGCAGGTGCTGGCGATGGCTGTCAACCGGCACTACAGCCTCGCCGACAACCCGGCCGGGCAGGCGAACTACCCGAACACCGTCAACCCGTTGATCTCCGGCGGCGCCAGCGTCGACGGGTACCAGGCGGGTTCGACGTTCAAGCTGTTCACCATGCTCGCCGCGCTGGAGTCGGGCCGTACCCTCTCCACCGGTTTCGACGCGCCCGCCAAGCTACCCACCCGGTACGACGCCGAGGGACCGGGCAGCTGTGACGGCCGCTGGTGCCCGGCGAACGCCAACCCGGACTGGATGGACGGGTACCGGATGATGTGGGACGGCTTCGGCCGCTCGGTGAACACCTACTTCGTCTGGCTGGCCGAGCAGGTCGGCCAGGACAAGGTGGTGCAGATGGCGCAGCGGCTCGGCATCACCTTCCGCGCCGACTCGGACGCCGCCTTCGCCAAGAACAACGCCGCGAACTGGGGTTCGTTCACCCTCGGTGTGGCGGCCACGACCCCGCTGGACCTGGCCAACGCGTACGCCACGGTGGCCGCCGAGGGCACCTACTGCACGCCGGTGCCGGTGGTCTCGGTGACCGGTGCGGACGGCGCGAAGGTGCCGGTCGGGCAGCCCTCCTGCAAGCGGGTCCTCGATGCCGACGTCGCCCGTGCCGCCACCGACGCGGCGCGCTGCCCGGTGGGCCAGCAGTCGGCGTTCGGGCAGTGCAACGGCGGCACCGCCACCGGCGTGAACGACATCCTCGACGGCCGACCGGTGGCCGGTAAGACGGGTAGCTCGGAGCAGAACGCCACCGAGACGTTCGTCGGCTTCACCCCGCAGGTCGCGGTGGCCGGCATCGCCGCCAACCCGGACGACCCGGCCGACTCGGTGGGGTCGGCGGTGCAGACCAAGGTGATCGACGCGGTCGCCCGGGTCATCGCCACCGCGGTGGCGGGCCAGCCGGAGAAGGCGTTCGTCGCACCGAGCCACGAGCTGGCCGGCGACCCGCGCCGCCCGGTGGAACGCCCGACCGTCCCGAACCGCCAACAACCCCCCACGGAGAACCCCCTCTCCCCGCTACAACGCTGGCTAAACAACCGCGGCTGACACCCCCACCCACCCCACCCACCTTTGCCCGGGTTGATCATGAAGTTATTGCCATGACACGCCGGGCGGGGTGGCAATAACTTCATGATCAACGGGTTCGGGCGGGGTGGGGGGGGGGGGGGGTGGGTGGGTGGTGGGGTT
>NZ_JBEXHP010000128.1:9902-14833 GCF_040607895.1 Micromonospora sp. NPDC005220 | reverse complement strand
CGGGGGGGCCCCGGCCGCCCCCCCCCCCCCACCCCGCCCCGCCCCCCCCCCCCGCCCGGCCGGGCGTTGGCTCCGGTCCGCTGTCAGAGGCGGGACACCAGACCGGATTCCCATGCCCAGGCGGCGATGCGTACCCGGGTGACGTTGCCCAGCTTCAGCGAGATGTGGGCGACGTGCGTCTTGACGGTGCCGGGCGACACGTGGAGTTTCGCGCCGATCTCCTCGTTGCTCAGCCCCCGGGCCACGAGCGCGGCGACGTCCCGCTCGCGGGGGGTTAACGACGGGTCCGCCTGGAGCGGTTCGCGGCCGGTGTTGAACCGCTCCAGCAGGCGGACGGTGACCTCGGGGCTGATCAGGGCGTTGCCGGCCAGCGCGGCCCGGACGGCCTCGACGAGCAGCCCCGGCGCGGAGACCTTCAGGAGGAAACCACTCGCGCCGTCCCGCAACGCCCGGGTCACGTACTCGTCCTCGTTGAAGGTGGTCACCACGATCACCCTGGTGTCCAGCTCGGGCGCGGCGGCGATGCGGCGGACGAGTTCCAGGCCGTCGATTCCGGGCATCCGGATGTCCGCCAGCAACACCGCGGGGCGCAAGCGGCGCACCAGGTCCCAGGCGGCGTTGCCGTTGCTGGCCTCGCCGACGATGGTGAGGTCGGGTTGCGCCGACAACACCATGCGGAAGCCGTGCCGGACCATGTCGTGGTCGTCGGCGATCACGACGTCGGTCATCGGGCCGCCGGCCGGACACCCAGCCCTGGAGCCGTACGCAGGGGCATCGACTCAGCCTATCGGCAACGTGACGCGCACCCGCCACGATCCGTCCTCGACACCGGCGCGCATCGTCCCGTCGAGCGCCTCCACACGGGACCGCAGCGATGCCAAGCCGGCCCCGGTGCCCGTGGCCTGCGACGGCGTCGCGCGGGCCGGCAGGTCGTTGGCCACCACGATGTCGAGCTGCCCGTCCCGCTGGGTCACCGATACCCGCACCGCGACGCCGGGGCGCGCGTGTCGGGCCACGTTCGTGAGCGCCTCGGATACCACCCGGTACGCGGTGGCCTGGATCGCGGCGGGAACGTCGTCGCGCCTCGGCACCGTCATCGTCAGCTCGACCGGCAGCGGGTGGACGTCGACCAGGTCGGCCACCTCGGCGAGACCGTACTGGCGGGCGGTGCGTTCGTCGTCGTCGCGCATCAGCCGGATGCTGTGGTCGAGCCGCCGCAGGGCACGGGACGCGGCCCGCTCGACCTGTTCGATCACCGCTGCCGGGTCGCTGCCGCCCACGATCCGCGCGGACTGCGCCACGACCGCGATGCCGGCGATGTCGTGCGCGACGTAGTCGTGCAGGTCGGCGGCCACCATGCGCCGCTGCTCGGACCGGGCCTGCTCCACGGCTGTCACCCGCAGCTCGTCGAGCCGGCGAAGATAGTGACCGAGCAGCGCTCCCGCCAGCACCGTGACGGCGCCCAGGGCGCTCAGGAACAGCTGTTCTCCGATGGCGGCGTCGGGCAGGAGCCGAAAGCCGACAGCGCCGCCGGGAATCAGCAGGAGCCCTCCGGCCAGTCGACCGGGCCGGCCGGACCCCCGGGTCAGCGCGACACCGAGGGCGGTCAGCGCGCCCACTTCGACGGTGGTCCACAGCAACACCTTGCTGGAGTCGTTGCCCGCGTCGACGAAGTCGTAGCCGAGGAACCGCAGGGCCCAGAGGCTCCCGCACAGAGAGACGACGGCTGCCGTGCCGGCGAGCGGCACGCGGGCGGCCGACCGGGGCGACGAGATCGCCAGCGTCGCGGCGAGGACCGTGATCCAGGCGGTCAGCCGCAGCGCGGCCGGCTGGCCGTACCAGGGTGCCAGGACGGTGACGACCCCGGCGGCCACCCAGGCGAGCCGTCTCATGCGGGTCAGCATCTCACGACGCGACCACGTCCATTGTGACGCCCGACTCGACGGCGAGCGTGCCGGCGGGCGCGCCGTTCAGGTGCTGGTCGAAGAAGCCGACGAGCGAGCGACGGACGGTGCGGTACGCCAGTGGCTGCGCCGAGCCGACATCTCGTCGCACGACGGGCTCGGCGCGCGGGTAGCGTCGCGCGATCTGCGTCAGGACCACGCCGTCGTCGGTGAGCGAGCGGGGGGACGCGCCGGGGATTGTCACTGTCGCCCGCCAGCCGCGCCGCTCGGTGCCGCTCTGGTCGGCGTCTGGCGAGCCGCCGACGACGAGCAGCGGCACGGTGTCGGTGCCGGTGACACGGGTGGCGCCGGTCGTGTCCGCGATGCCGGCCACACCGGGCAGGCCGGCGAGGCGGGCGCGTTGGGTGCCGTCCGCGCCCGTCCAACCGAAGAGGCCGATCCGTCGCGGGTCCAGCGCCGGGCTGAGCTGCCGGTCCAGATCGGTCAGCCTGCTCGTGAGGTACGCGATGTCGGCGATCCTTGTCGCGTCCGCGTCCGCGCGTGAGACGGTGGCGACGGCGTCGGTCGGCTCGATCACCCGCCGGGTGGGGTAGAGATCGACCGCCGGCGCGTCGAACGGGTGGTCGACGGTGACGACCACGTACCCGTGGCTGGCCAGCTCCTCGGCGATACCGGTGTAGGCCGTGCGCATCACCCCCGGCGGAGGCGAGCCGACGAGGACGGGGAACGGACCGCCCGCGGGCGGCGCCCACTCGTGCGAGCGGGTACGGAACATCCAGTTGACCTCGTCCGGCAGTAGCCCCAGACGTCGCTCCTCGCCGGGCGCCCAGGCGAGGCAGCCGAACTCGGTCAGCGCCGGCGCGACGGCGTAGTGCGCCAACGGCCGGGACCCCGCGTCGGCCGGGTAGTGCACGTCGAGCATCAGGGTCCGATCGTCGTCCGGGCGCCACGGGTCGCGGCGGTCGTGGTCGACGAGCCGCATCCGCCGTACGCCCACGTCGTGCGCTCCGCTCGGCGGCGGAAGGGCCGGGCTGAAGGTGTCCCGCCAGCCGGCGGTGTCGCCGTACCGGGGGAGCGCCACCATGGTGATCCCGGCGAGAAGGAGCGCCACCAGCGCGGATGTCAACTGTCGCCTTCGCATGGTTCGATCCTGCCCAGCCACCGGGCGCCCGCGCGTCGCCCGGCAGGCAGAGCCGCGCCGGTTCGACGCCACCGATCCATCCCCTCCGGCAGATGTCGGGGGCGTGTCCGGTGGCCGAGACTGCCGTCATGACAGCGTTGACAGCGTCGGCGGCGACGCACAGCGGGTGGCGGTCCTGGCGGCCGTGGATGCCCGCCGCGGCGAGCGGGTGGTCCTGGTTCCTCGTCGCGATGGGCGTCTTCTGGTCCGTCGGGGGCGCCGGCTACCCGTTCGGGCGCAACGACCGCACCGGGCCGGACTACTCCTCGCTGCTGGCCGGTTTGGAGCGTGCCGTGGGCGGGCCGCTCATCGCCGCGTTCGGTGTGCTGGCGCTCGTCGTGGCGGCGCAGCTCGACGCCCGGGAGCACCACCCGCGCCGGCGCAGGTTCGTGATCATCGGGGGTGTCGCCCTCGCGGCCGTGATCGTGTGTGTCGTGCTGGACGCGCGGATGATCGTCCTGCTGCCACCACTGGGCTTCCTGCCGATCGCCTGGCTGCGGGTGGACTGGCCGACCCTGTTCCAGGTCGTCACCGCTGTGGGTGCGGCCCTGTTCCTCCTGGCCAGCGTCGCGTACGCCGACCGGGCCGACGACGACGAGTCGCCGGGACGGCGGCAGCGCCGAGCCGCCGCCTGGGTACGCGTGGGCCGGATCGCCACCTACGTCGCCATGGTCTGCCCGATGCCGTACGCGCTGATCCGGCTGGCCTGGTCCCGGGGCTGGGCCGTCGGGGCGCCGGAGCCGTTCGTCGTGTCCCTGCTGCGCAACCAGCCGGAGAACGTCTACATCGAGCCGACCCTCGCGTCGTTCGCGATCGGTGGGGTGGTGCTGACCTCGGGGCTGCTGGCCGGGTGGGGCAGGGTGTTCCCCCGCTGGATCCCGGTGCTGCGCGGCCGGGTCGTGCCGATGTGGTTTCCGCTGCTGCTCGGCGGGTCGGCCGTCATCGGCATCTTCGCGTTCGGTCGGGGGCTGCTGCTGGGCCAGTTGGGTGTGCGACTGCCCGGCCAACTCGACACGTTCCAGTTGTGGGGAGAGCCGGTCTACGACTGGGCGTACTGGGGGGCCGGTGGCCTGGGCTGGTTCCTCTTCCCACTGTGGTCGATCTCGCTGGCGGTCGCCCTCGCCGGCTACTACCACCGCTACGCGCACCTCGGGCCGGTAGGTGCGCCACCGGCCCGAGCGCGCGCGGGAAACCGGGGCTAGCGGCAACGCCGTTCAGTTAAGGCGTTGGCTGGTCCGTCAAGGTTCGTTGGTGATGACGTCGATGCTGGTGGTGGCTTTGTAGGTGCGGCGGTCGATGTGGGGTCCGCGGGCCTGATATTTGGAGTTCGAGCGTTTGATCATGCGGGTTTTGGTCCGGATGCGGCGGTCGGGTAGCAGGTTCGCCAGGACGTGGTCTCCGATGACGCCGACCAGGTCGATGACGGTGTCGGCGATGACGCCGGCGGCGTGCACGGCCTGGTCGCGGGCGGCGTTGAGGGCGGTGGTGAAGCTGGCCCGGTCCGGATCGAGGCCGGGCCGGCTGTCGGTGGCGTCGACCATGGCGGTGCGTAACACCTGGTAGACGATGAGCAGGGCGTGGATCTCCTGATCGACGCCGTCGGGGGTGCGGGCGCGCAGGACCCGGCCGCCAGATGTCCGCGCTGATCGGCCTTGTCGGTCGCACCCGGGCGAACGCCCTGCGCAGCATCGGTACCGCCCCTTGCACCACTGGCGAACTCGCTCGCCGGTTGGCGGGGGGGGGGGGGTGGGGGCGGGGGCCAGCCAGCCCGGCGACGGCGGCGCGCGGGGCGAAGAGGGCGCGGTAGAGGGCGGCGCGGGACACGAAGCGAAACACCGCGCCGAGGC
>NZ_JBEXHP010000128.1:0-9892 GCF_040607895.1 Micromonospora sp. NPDC005220 | reverse complement strand
ACAAGTCGCTCGCGGTGTGGCGTGGTGGCGGGCGAGCGCCAGCGAGCACGCAACGGTGCTCCGCGGAGCGGGGCTCGTCTTCAGCGTCCGTCAGGGGCGAACCGTACGGCATCACCTCACGGCGCTCGGGGAACAGATGCTCAGCGGAACTGTCGCCGCGCCGCCCCGGACGGCCGCCGTCGCCGAGCACCTCGCCGTGCGGCACAAGGGCCACCAGCCTTCGCGGACGGGGCCGAGCCGTTCGTCCGGTTGAGGAGTGCTGCCCGGTCGGCCGCCTTGACGCCTTCGACGCCCGCCTCCAGGTGCACTGCCCCGCCCAGCGATCGAGCCCAGCCTGTCGTTGGCAGCGCCGGCCGAGCGGAGGAAACGGTGACCGAGGCCGGAGGCAGACCGCGGCGTGGAGATGTCCATCCGCGCGATGATCTCGTATAAGGACCTTCGCATCGCTCTGGCAAAATGCATACCGCGTATATACGCTCTCCGTTCTCGGGGGCCGTCAACGTGACTGTCCGTCGAGGACGGGGGACAGGATGCGGGCAAACCGACGTACGGTGCTGCGTTCGGCGCTGCTGACGGCCGGCGGAGCGATCGCGGGTGCGACGGCGACCGAGCTTTTCGGCGCGACCTCGCCACCGTTGTCCGGTGGTTATGCCGCAGCGGCGGACCGCCTGGAAGCCATCCGCAACCCGAGCACCACCATCACCTACTACGTGGAAACCGACGAGCCGGTGGTCGCGTTCACCTTCGACGACGGGCCCGGTCCCCGGTGGACACCGATGGCCCTCGACGCGCTCGATGACTGGCAGGTCCCGGCGACCTTCTTCATGGTCGGGCGCAACGTCGACCGGTACGGCGACCTGGTCCGCGGCCGCCTGGCTCGACACGAGGTCGGCAACCATTCCTGGTCCCACGCCGACCTGGCCACCCTGGACCTCGCCGCGGCGCAGAGCGAACTCCTGCGCGCCGACGACGCCATCGAGCGGGTCACCGGCAGGCGACCGACCGTCATGCGCCCCCCGTACGGTCACCTCGCAGGTTCCACCGTGCTGGCCGCCGACGCGCTCGGCCACGCGGTCGTGCTCTGGTCGCACCAGATGCACGAGCGCCGCTACGTCGCCGACCCAGCGGGCCAGGTGCGCGACATCGTCGACAGCGTCACGCCCGGCGCGATCGTGCTGGCCCACGACGTCGGCGCGCAGCGACGCCTGGTCGCGCTGCGCCACCTCGGCGAGATGTTCGCCGGCCTGCGCCGCCGTGGCTTCCGGCTCGTCACCGTCAGCCAGTTGCTGGCCCTGGGCTCCGGCAGCGTCAGGCCGTGAGCAGCGGCACGGATACATGCCCGTCGCCCCGCCCGCCCGAGCGATGCAGCACCTGAGCGAGGAGTTCTTCGAACGGCAAGTTGGCCGCGCCGTGGTCCTGACGCTGGCGGCGCGGGTGGCCCCGGCGGGTTGCGACTGCTCCGACCAAGCGTCCCTGCCGGTCCGGCGTGCGCCTAGCGTTCGGGGTGGCGGCTGACGAAGTCGCGGTACACCTCGTCGGCTAGCTCCAGCTCGCGCAGGTGCGCCGTCACCTCGGCGCGACGGATCTCGGCCGCGGCGCGGGCCTGCGCCAGGCGCAGCCGCTCCCGCCGGACCCGCCGGGCGGACCAACCGCGACCGATGCCCCAGGCGATCCAACCGCCCGACGCGGCCAGACCGGTGATCAGGAAAGCCAGCAGGAAGTCCACGACCCGTCCCCCTTCCGGGACTCAGGCGACATCTCGGCGTCCGGTGAGCCATACGCCCAGCCCGACCATCACCAGCACGTGCGCGACCAGCACGGCGGCCGGCAGCAGCGCACCGGAGGACTCGATCACGCCGGGTGTCCCACCGTCGAACTGGGACCGGGCCCCCAGCGCTCCGGCGAGGGCACCCGAGCTGGGCGACAGCAGCAGCTTTTGCAGAACCCCTGGCACCGTCACGACGGTCGCCAAGCCGCTGACGGCGTTCTCCACGATCAGGGTCCAGACCAGGCCGACCGCGATGGCCGTCGCGGTGCTGCGGAAGGCGATGGCGAGGAAATACCCGAGGCTGGCGTGCGCCGTGCAGATCAACCAGGCCGCCGCGACCGCCCCGAGCACCTCTGCCGCCGACGGCCAGGCGGCGGCAAGCCCCTCCAGGCCGGCCAGGACCGCGGTCGTCACCGCCAGCGTCGCGAAGGTCAGCACGGCGATCAGCAGACTCAGACCGCACAGGACGGCAGCGCGTCCCAGCAGGACCTGGGCACGGCCGGGTCGCTGCGCGAGGATCAGGTTGAGGGTGCCCCAGCGGTACTCGTTGCCGACGACGACGGCGCCGAGCACCACGACGATGGCACCGCCGAACAGGGGGAAGAGGCCGATCCCGGTCGTCACGAGCTGCGCGGGGAGGACCGTGGCCAGCAACTTCTCGGCGCTCTCGGCCTGCTCCGGCCGGCCGACGAGCGTGCGGTGCACCACGTACGGTATGCCGAGGCCGAAGACGAGGGCCAGCAGGATCCAGGTCACCGTCACGGCCCAGACCGCCGGCCGCCGCCGGTCGGCGAACCACGCCGCCCGTATCGATGCGATCACTGCCCACCTCCCGCCGCCGCCGGCTCCTTCTGCTCCTCCGGTGCCGCGGTGGTGAGGCGCAGGAACGCCTCCTCCAGGGAGTGCCGGACCGGTCGCAGTTCCCGTACCTCGAAGCC
Organism: Micromonospora sp. NPDC005220; assembly: GCF_040607895.1. Taxonomy (NCBI): domain Bacteria; kingdom Bacillati; phylum Actinomycetota; class Actinomycetes; order Micromonosporales; family Micromonosporaceae; genus Micromonospora; species Micromonospora sp. NPDC005220. The sequence continues at coordinate 7,186 of NZ_JBEXHP010000128.1, read as the reverse complement.
GGCCTGGACCAGGTGCCGGTTGAGCGTCGCGGCCAGCGCCGGATCGGCGGTGACGCGCAGCTGTCCGTCGACCAGCTCGACGGCCCGGACCGCGACGTGCTCGCGCAGGAACGTGGCGGCGCCGGTGGCCGGCTCGGCGTCGATGAGGAGCGTGCCCCCACCCAGGTCGGCGCGCAGGTGCTCCGGGCTGCCGTCGGCGATCAGCCGTCCGCGGTCGAGCAGCGCGACGCGGTCGCAGACCTGCTCGACCTCGCCGAGCACGTGGCTGGAGAGCAGGACGGTGTGCCCGCGCGCGCCGAGTGAACGGATCAGCTCGCGTATCTCAGCGACGCCCGCCGGGTCCAGACCGTTGGTGGGTTCGTCCAGGATGAGCAGGTCGGGTCCTTTGAGCAGCGCCGCAGCGATGCCGAGGCGCTGTTTCATGCCCAGCGAGTACGCCCGGAACGGCGAGCCGGCCCGCTCGGTGAGGCCCACCTCGGACAGCACCCGGTGGGCCGCCGCGTCCGGGATGCCCGCGTAGCGACCGACGAGACGGAGGTTGTCCAGGCCGGACAGGTGCGGGTAGAACGTCGGGGACTCGATCAGCGCGCCGACGCGGGCCAGGGCCCCCGGGGCGCCCGGCGCGGCCCCCAGCACCCGCACGGTGCCGCTCGTCGGGCGTACCAGGCCCACCAGCATGCGCATCGTCGTGGTCTTGCCGGCGCCGTTGCTGCCAAGGAAACCCACCACCTCGCCCTCGTCGATGCGCAGGTCCAGGTGGTCGACGGCGGTCACCCCGCCGCGGAAGCGCTTGGTGACCTGGGTGAGCTCCACGGCAGGCCGACCGGTCGTCACGGTGGGCTCACCAACAGTCCGAATGCCGAATCAGGTCCCGATTCCATGGCCGTTCCGTCCACTTGTCGTCACGAAATCAAACAGGTGTCAGAATTGTCGTGCCCAATTGACCACACGCACGGCCACCTCCTGTGGAGACCCTGCGACGTCCACACAGTAACCAAGTGCGTGCCGGTGACGGAAGCATCCTCGGCCGGCCCCGATGCAAATTATTCAATAGACCGTGGCCATGGCGCGAATATCGACCGTCGATCCCGTCGGGCGCGAAATGTTTCATTGACGTTAGCAAAGATGGTCGGCACCATGGGGGCACTTTTCGTGCGGCTGCGGTCGTTGGCAGAGGAGCCATCATGAGTCTGTCACCGGAGGACGGTGTGACCCTGCGATCGCGTCCGAAACTGCGGCGGGACGTGGTGTTCCTCGACGCCCCGACCGGCGCCTACCTCCGGGGACCGGACAGCGCGTTCCTCATCCGGGGCCGCTCGGCGTTCCGGTGGCTCACCTCCCTCGGACCGTACCTCACCGGGGAGCACACCGTCGCCCAGCTGACCGCGGACCTCGACGAGAGCCAGCAGCGCACCGTCCTGACGCTCGTCCGCGCCCTGCTCGGCCGCGGCTTCGCCAAGGACGCCGGGGAGCGTACGGCGATACCGGCACCCGTGGCCCAACGCTTCGCCGCGCAGATCGAGTTCATCGACCACTTCGCCGATGACCCGACCGGGCGCTTCCTGCGGATGCACGAGGCCCGGGTGGCCCTGACCGGCGGGGGAGAGGTCGTGCGCGCCGCCGCGCAGGCCCTGCTCGCCAACGGCTGTGTGCGCCTGGACCTGCACCTCGAGGACCCGGACCGCTGCGTCGAGGCGCTGCGCCCCCGGATTGACGAGCTCAGCGCCGCCGGTCTGCCGGCCGAACTCCGTGTCCGATCCGGACCCCTCGACGCGGGACAGGTCGACGCCGTGATCGCCTGCGTCGGCCCGGCCGGCCTGTCCGGCCTCGCCGATCTCGCCCGGGCCGCGCACCGCGACGGGCCGCTGCTCGTGCCGGTGACCTGGGACGACGAGCGGGCCGTGGTCGGGCCGGTCGTCGCCGCCGGTGCGAGCCCGTGCTGGCTGTGCGCACACCTGCGCCTGACCGACACCGCGGCACCGACCGCCGCCGCCGCGTTCTGGCGGCACGTGGCCGTTGGGTCGGACGCCCGCCCGGCGCCGCCCACGGTCACCGCCCGGATGCTCGGCACGGCGGTGGCGTTCGAGACGTTCCGCGCCCTGACCGGCGCTCTGGCACCGGACACCGACTCGCGGGTGCTGCTGATCGACACCGTCACCCTCGAGTCGACCCGCGAACGGGTCCTGCGCCACCCCGGGTGCCCGGTCTGCCGCACGGCGCCCAATGCGGTACCGGCGCCATCCGCCGGCTCCGCGGAGGAGCTCTACCAGCGGGCCGAGGTGCTTGTGTCGCCGAATGCCGGCGTGTTCACGCGTTTCGTCGACGACCCGCTGGAGCAGGCGCCGCTGAAGACCGCCCGCCTGCGCCTGCCCGGCCGCCACGGCCCCCGGGAGATCACCGCGTTCGACGTGCACACCGTCATGGGTGCCCGACTCGCGGCCTACCGTACGGCCGTGCGCGACCACGCGGCGCGGCACGCCGACCCGGCCGGCGCGGTGGTCGCCACCGCCGCGCAGCTCCGCGAGCAGGGGCACGACCCGGTGCGCTGGGCGGAGCTGGAGACCGCCTCGGGGGTCGCCGTCGACGACCCGCACCGACCGCTGCGCTGGCTGCCGGCGACCGTGCTGGGCGCAGCGGGCACGGTGCTGGTCCCGGCCGCCGCAGTGCTGCCCCTCTCCGACGCGAACGCGGACGGCCACGCGGAACGCACGACCGCAGGGTCGGCGGCCGACGCGGACATCGAGGGCGTCATCGACGGCGGGCTGGCCGACGCGTTGGGCTGGCACGCCCTCACCGCCGTGCTGCGTGGCCGGGCCGCCACTGTGCCGGTGGACGAGGAGGAGCTGATCCGCGACGACGACACCGCCTTCATCGTCAAGGCGGCCCATCGGCTCGGGTGCCACCTGTCCGTGCACGTCCTTGCCGACGCCGCTCCGGTGGCCGCCGTGCTGGCGGTCGTCGCCGCACCCGACGGTGGTCGGCGTCGCTGGGCGCTGGCCGCGGACTTCGACCCGGTCGCCGCGCGGCTGGCTGCGGTCCGCGACGCCGTGGGGCAGGTGCAGGTGGAGCACTTCGAGGAGATCTTGCCGGATCTGGGCGACCCGTTGCTGGGCGACCTCGAGCCGGCGTTGCCGGCGGGGGCGCCGGTGACGACCGGCCCGGCGCGCCCGACCGAACGGGCGGCGGTACTGGCAGCGCTGGCGGCCCGCGGCACCGACGCGCTGCTGGTGGAGACCACCCCGAGCGACATCCGCGCCAGCGCGACGTTCCGCAGCGGTGTCGTGCTGCTGCGGAACCACGGCCGGACGGCCGACTGAGCCACCACGTCAGTGGTCCCTGTGAGGCGCGTACACCGGAAGGAGGTGAACCATATGCCGATCACTCTCAACGACGAACTCCGCGAGCTGGAGACCGAGACCTTCGAGATCGAGGAGGTCGAGGACGGCGGCGAAGCGTTGGCGGCGACCAGCTCCAGCTGCTCCTGCTCCAGCTGCTGCAGCTGCAGCACGTCGAGCTGCTGTAGCACGAGCACCAGCACGTCGAGCTGCGGCTGACCGTTGGGCGGGGTTGACTTCCGACACTGACGACAGCCGGTCACCCGTGGACGTCCGTGGGTCGCACGTACCGCCCGCCACCGGGTCACACCGGTGAGCAGCCCTGCGCGCCTCTGCGGGACCACCGTGGTGGTGCGGACGGCCCGACGTCACCGGCGCCAACGCGGCTGTAAACGAAAGGCCCGTGCCGACACAACCCCCGACTCCCGGCGTGCTGCCCGACTCGGTCCGCCACGAACTGCGGGACGTACGGACCGAGACCTTCGAGGTCGAGGACATCGCTGATCCGTCCACCGACCACATGGACATCTGCAGCAGCAGCACCAGTACGTCCAGTTGCTCGAGCTGCAGTACCTCCAGCTGCTGCAGCTGTACGTCGTCGAGCTGCAGCAGCACCAGCTGAGTCGGGTACCGCACCGGTCGATCCGGACGACCGGCTGGTGGCCCGCCCCGATTCCCCCGAGGGGAGGTAGAAGATGCCGGATCTGACCGAGGAACTGCGCGCGCTCGAGACCGAGACGTTCGAGATCGAGGACGTCGACGCGATCGACGCGATGGTCATGGACTGGTCGAGTTCCAGTTGCTCCTGTTCGAGTTGTTGCAGCTGCAGCACGTCCAGTTGCTGCAGCAGCAGCACCAGCACCGGATGCGGCGGCGGCTAGTCCCGTCGTCACGCCCATCCCCGCCGGCGGGCCACGTCGGCGGGGAACCGGTTCCCACCGCACCTCCCACAGCCGGACAGGTGAAGAATGATCATCGACGTACGGACCACCTCCACCGCCTGGGACGCCAGCCTGACACTGCTCGCGGCGCGGTTGCAGGCGCATGCGCAGGAGGCGGCGCAGCAGCCGACCGCCCCCGGCGCGGAGCCGGTCGAGAGCGTGACCGTGCGCGTTGCGGCTCTCCTGGCCGACACCGAGGCGGTACCCGCCGACGGCGCCGTCGTCCCGGTCTGGCTGGACACCGCCACCGCGCTGATCGGTCCCCGCTTCAGCGGCGCCCTCGCCGGTGCCCGACCGTGTCCGGTCTGCGTGCGTCGCCGATGGCTGGCGATCCGGGTACGCGAGGAGCGCCACGCCCTGGACCACGGCGTCCGCCTCGGCACGGTGGGCCCGCTGCCGCACCTCACGCCGTTCGCGGTGGAGACGGTCGCGCAGCTCGTCCGCGAGGCGTGCCGCCCGACGGCGGGCCGTCCCGGCGTCGGCCGGCTGCGCCAGCTGCGGATGGACACCCTGGAGACCACCGGAGTCGACGTCCTGGTCGACTCCGAGTGCCCGGCCTGCGCCACACCCCGGGCGGACACCGCCACCGGCGCCACCCTGCACCTGCGTCGTCGACCCAAGAAGGACCCGGCGAACTACCGGCTCCGGGCGGCCGGTGACCTCGACCTTCCCGTCGCCGCGCTGGCAAACCCGGTGGCCGGTGCCCTCGGAGGCTCGGCGCTGCGCGCGTACAACGCCACCGCCACCGCCCCGGTGACCGGCTACTTCCGGGTACGCAGCCGCTACGACCTGCACGAGATGTGGTGGAGCGGGCACGCGAACAGCTACGGCGGCAGCGAGACGTACGCGCTGCTGGAGGGGCTGGAGCGGTACGCGGGGCAGTTTCCCCGCGCCAAGCGGACCGAGGTGTTCGACAGCTACGCGAACCTCGCCCCGGACGCCCTCGACCCGGCCACGCTCGGCTACCACCCCGCCTTCTACCACGGGCACGGGCTCTACTACGCCCCATACTCGCCGACGCAGCCCCTGCACTGGGTCTGGGGCTACTCGCTGCGCGACCGGGTGCCCCGGCTGGTCCCCGAGCAGCTCGTGTACTACCTGGACCGGCGTACGGACCAGCGCAAGTTCGTGCAGGAGTGCTCCAACGGGTGCGCCAGCGGCAGCTGCCCCGAGGAGGCACTGCTGCACGGCATGCTGGAGCTGATCGAGCGCGACGCGTTCCTGCTCGCCTGGTACGGCTCCGCCCGGCTCGCCGAGATCGACCCGGCCACCTGCCGGGACGAGCGGGTGCACTTCATGATCGACCGTGTCGACCTGCTCGGGTACGACCTGCGCCTCTTCGACACCCGCGCGGACCTGCCGGTCCCGGTGGTCACCGCGGTCGCGGTGAAGCGCGGGGGCGGGCTCGGCCAGCTCTGTTTCGCCGCCGGCGCCAGCCTCGACCCCGACGACGCGGTCCGGGCCGCCGTCTGCGAGACGGCGTCCTACGTTCCCGGCTTCGACGAGCGGGTCGCCGCGAGCGAGGCCGACCTCCGCGCGATGACCGACGACTACACCAAGGTCACCGAACTGGCGCACCACGCGCTGCTCTACGGGCTGCCGGAGATGTCGCGACACGCCGCGTTCCTCTTCGCCGATCCGCCACTGCGGTCGATGGACGAGCTGTACGCCGACTGGCGCGCGGTGGCGCCCCGCAACGACGACCTGCGCGCCGACGTGCAGTACCTGACCGGGCTGGTCGCCGGGCTCGGCGGCGACGTCGTCGCGGTGGACCAGACCTGTCCCGAGCAGGAGGTCGCCGGGGTCCACACGATGGCGGTGGTCGCGCCGGCCCTGGTGCCCATCGACTTCGGCTGGCAACGGCAACGGGTCCTGTACAGCGACCGCCTCGAGCGGCACATCGCCCGGGGCACCCGAGGACCCGACCGGCTGGGTGCCACCGTCCGCAACCCGCATCCGCACCCCTTCCCCTAGGAGCGCCCCATGCAGCAGCAGGAGGCCGTGGAGGTCGTCCGGCGCTACACCGACGCGGTGTTCCGCCGGGCCCGCGTGCCGATGGAGCCGCTGGGCTTCGAGGTCGACTGGGCCGACCAGCCGTCGCGGCACAAGAGCTACCCCGGCGCGCCGCGGTTGCCACTGCCGGTCGACGACACCGACCTGCCCACGGTGCGCGACGTGTACACCGGGACCGGCCTGCCGCCGACCGGGGCCTGGTCGGTGCCGGCGCTGGCCCGGCTGCTGCGTCTCTCCTACGGCGTGCTCGACCGCCGGATGGCCGTCAACTGGAACCAGGACGCCGGCAAGCGGGCCCACTTCGACAACGCGGTGTGGGGACGGGGCACCGCCTCCGGCGGCGGCATGTACCCGGTCGAGGTGTACGTGGTGGCCGGGTCGTCCGCTCCGCTGCTGCCGGGGGTGTACCACTACCACACCGGGTCGCACGTGCTGGAGCGACTGCTCGTCGCCGACGTGGGCGCGACCGTCGCCGCGGCGGTCGGTGCCACGGCCGATTCCTACCTGCTGGCCAGCATCCGGTTCTGGAAGAACGCGTTCAAGTACAACAGCTTCTGCTACCACGTGGTCACCCAGGACCTCGGCGCGCTGCTCGGGTCCTGGGACCTGCTCGCGCCGGCGCTCGGCGTGCCGGTGCGGCGTCTGCTCTGTGCTGACCCCGGGCCGCTGGACCGGCTGCTCGGCTTCGACGGCGACGAGGAGAGCGTCTTCGCCGCCGTCCCGCTGCGCTGGGCGGAGTCGGAGCAGCAGCCGGCCGGCCCACCGCCGGAACCGGCTCCCGAGGTCCGCCACCGTCCCTTCGAACGGTCGGCGCGGGTGATCGAGTTTCCCACCGTGACCGAGGTGCACCGGGCCGCGGCCGCCCCCGCCGTGCCGGCGCCGGGGGCCGTCGCCGAC
>NZ_JBEXHP010000127.1:0-15167 GCF_040607895.1 Micromonospora sp. NPDC005220 | reverse complement strand
CCGCGCCCCGCGCCCCGCGCCCCGCGCCCCGCGCCCCGCGCCCCGCGCCCCGCGCCCAAGATCCGAGCAACATCCCCGATGTTGCTGCCTCCGACACGCAGGAGACACCAACATCCCTGATATTGCGCGGATCTCGGCGACGAGTACCCGGCGCGGTCCCGTTGGCGGTGTCACGGGTCCTTTGGAGCTGATGTCGTAGACGAATCAGCGTCGCCACGGCAGCTGCGGAGCAATGTCGCAACGAAACCCGCAAGGCAACACGGTGCCGGCCACCGCAAGGCAACACGGTGCCGGCCACCGCAAGGCAACACGGTGCCGGCCACCGCAAGGCAACACGGTGCCGGCCACCGCGGGGCGACGCGGTAGCGGCAGGCCTGTGCCAGTGCGGTCAGTGGCACCGGCGGGACAGCGCACGGCCGAGCCCAGGTCATGACTCGTTTACGACATCAGCTCGATAGCGCGCCGCACCCCTACGTCCGACCCCTGCTCCCGGCCGAAACCGGGCCGGCACCTTGCGGAAGAAGGCCCGACGGCGGCGACCCCTCGAGGGCCGAGGGCTCAGCCGCCGGAGTCGTCCATCTCGGCACCCTCGGGGACCGTGTCGTCGTCGCGGCTGGCCAGCCAGCCGTCTGGCAGGAAGACCTTGCCCGGTGAGTTGGTACGACCGCGCGGCTGCCCGAGGGCGGTCACCGGGAACGGCTCCGCCGGGTCGAGCTTGCCGAGCAGGTCGTCGAGCTGGGCCAGGCTTTCGATCATCGCCAGCGAGCGGCGCAGTTCGCCGCCGACCGGGAAGCCCTTGAGGTACCAGGCGACATGCTTGCGGAAGTCGGTGCAGCCGTCCCGTTCACCTCGGGCCGGGTTGCGGGCGCCGGCCGTGAACTGGTCGACCAGCAGTTCGGCGTGCCGACGCATGGTCAACGCCACCTCGCCGAGGGTGGGCAGCCGCCGCTCCGGCCGACCATTGAAGGCGGCCTCCAGGTCGGCGAAGAGCCACGGTCGGCCCAGGCAACCGCGCCCGACGACCACGCCGTCGACGCCGGTGTGGGCCACCATGCGCAGCGCGTCGTCGGCCTCCCAGATGTCGCCGTTGCCGAGCACCGGCACGTCGAGGGCCTGCTTCAGGGTGGCGATCGCGTCCCAGTCGGCGGTGCCCGAGTAGCGCTGCGCCGCCGTCCGCCCGTGCAGGGCCACCGCGGCCACGCCGGCCTCCTGGGCGGCGAGCCCGGCTTCGACGTACGTCAGGTGGTCGTCGTCGATGCCCTTGCGCATCTTGACCGTGACCGGCACCCCGGCCGGCGACGCGGCAGCGACCGCGGCCTTCACCAGCCGGCCGAAGAGCCGGCGCCGCCACGGGAGCGCCGCGCCGCCGCCACGCCGGGTGACCTTGGGTACGGGGCAGCCGAAGTTGAGGTCGATGTGATCGGCCAGGTTGCGCTCGACGACGATCCGCACGGCGGCGGCGGTGATCTCCGGATCGGTGCCGTAGAGCTGGAGGCTGCGGGGCTTCTCGTCGTCGCCGAACGCGATCATGCGCAGCGTCTTCGGGTTGCGCTCGACCAGCGCCCGAGTGGTGATCATCTCGCAGACGTAGATGCCGCCGCCCTGCTCGCGACAGAGCCGCCGGAACCCGACGTTGGTGATCCCGGCCATCGGTGCGAGCACGACCGGCGGCCACACCTGGTGCTGGCCGAGCGTCAGCGGGCGCAGCGCGGGCACGGTCGAGGCAGTCACCGGACAAGTGTACGGGGCCCCGACCGGCGCTCATCGCGTCGGCCGAGGCCCCGTGCGCAGAGTCTCAGCAGCCGGGGAGACGCTCGATCAGGTAGCGCTCGACCTGGTCCAGGGAGACGCGCTCCTGGGCCATGGTGTCCCGGTTGCGCACCGTCACGGCGTTGTCGTCCAGGGTGTCGAAGTCGACAGTCACGCAGAACGGCGTGCCGATCTCGTCCTGGCGACGGTAGCGACGACCGATCGCCTGCGAGTCGTCGAACTCCACCACCCAGCGCTTGCGCAGCAGCGTTGCCAGGTCCTTGGCCTTGGGCGACAGCGCCTCGTTGCGGGACAGCGGCAGCACCGCCACCTTGACCGGGGCGAGCCGCGGGTCAAAGCGCATCACGGTGCGCTTGTCCACGCCGCCCTTGGTGTTCGGCGCCTCGTCCTCGTCGTACGCCTCCAGCAGGAAGGCGAGCACCGCGCGGGTCAGACCCGCGGCCGGCTCGATGACGTACGGCATCCAGCGCTCACCCTTGCTCTGGTCGAAGTACGACAGGTCGACGCCGGAGTGCTTGCTGTGCGTGGAGAGGTCGAAGTCGGTGCGGTTGGCGACCCCCTCCAGCTCGGCGAACTCGGTGCCGCCGAACTGGAAGCGGTACTCAATATCCACCGTCCGCTTCGAGTAGTGCGACAGCTTCTCCTTGGGGTGCTCGTAGAGGCGCAGGTTGTCCGCGGAGAGACCCAGGTCGAGGTACCAGTTCCAGCGCTCCTGGAGCCAGTACTCGTGCCACTGCTCGTCGGTGCCCGGCTCGACGAAGAACTCCATCTCCATCTGCTCGAACTCGCGGGTCCGGAAGATGAAGTTGCCCGGGGTGATCTCGTTGCGGAACGACTTGCCGGTCTGCGCGATGCCGAACGGCGGCTTCTTGCGGGCGACCGTCTCCACGTTCTTGTAGTTGACGAAGATGCCCTGGGCGGTCTCCGGGCGCAGGTAGTGCAGGCCCTCGTCGCTTTCCACCGGGCCGAGGTACGTCTTCATCAGGCCGTTGAACATCTTCGGCTCGGTGAAGGTGCCCTTGTTGCCGCAGTTCGGGCAGCTGATCTCGGCCAGCGAGGTCGGCGGACGGCCGTGCTTGGCCTCGAACGCCTCCTCCAAGTGGTCGGCCCGGAAGCGCTTGTGACAGAACTGGCACTCGGTGAGCGGGTCGACGAACTCGGCGATGTGGCCGGAGGCCTCCCACACCTTGCGGGCCAGGATCACCGCGGAGTCGAGGCCGACGACGTCGTCGCGCTGCTGGACCATGGTCTTCCACCACTGCCGGCGGACGTTTTCCTTGAGCTCCACGCCGAGCGGACCATAGTCCCACGCCGATCGGGTGCCCCCGTAGATTTCGCTGGAGGGGAAGACGAAGCCTCGGCGCTTGGCGAGGCTGACGACGGCGTCGATACGGTCGGCTGGCATGTTTCCTCCTACGCCGGCTGGCGGTCGGCGGGGGCGAGAGTGGATGGAACGGTCGGTTCGGGACAACGGTACGACCACCGTCCCCCCGAGCCCACCAGAATACCGGGGGCGGGTCAGCTGACCTCGCAGACCTCCACGCCGCCGGTCTGCCCGTCCTGGCCGAGGCTGACCTGTTGGCGCTCCCGGTCGCCGCCGTCGAGGGTCACGTCGACCGGCACGGTCAGGTAGGTGGTGTCCACCTCACCCACCCGGAACGCGGTCACCTGTGGTTCGGCGGCGACCCGCCGCTCGAACTCCGGCCGGGACTCACGTCGCTGCGCGTCGTCGCAGAGCTGGTCGTACGCCCGTCGGTAGTTCCGCTCGACCAGCGCCTGGTAGTAGTCGCCCGTCACGGTGCGGCCCTGTTCCCGGACCGCCTGGACTCCGCTGACGGCCAGGCCGACGACGGCGGCGCCACCCCCGCCGCAGCAGAGCACCACGGCGAGCGCGCCGACGCCGAGGCCGATCCAGAGCCGAGTCCGGCGGCCCTCGGTGGGCGGCGCGGCGAACGGCGGAGCCACGCCGGGACCGGGTGGCGGGGCGGGTGCGGTCATAGGAGCAGCGTAGTGTCCGGCGGCTCAGCGGTAAGGACCCGCGGCCCGATCACTCTCGGCGACGACCACGGCCCCGCCGGGTGCGGCGGTGGCCAGCGCCTCGTAGGCGGAGGGTTCGTCGACGGACTCGGCGAGCAGCGGCACGGCGCTGACCTTGACTTCGAAGGCGCCGAGCGCCCGCCGGTACGTGCCGACCGACTCCCATTCGGTGACAAGTGACCAGTGACGGGGGTCGTCCAGCGCCCGGACCAGTTGGCCGCGCAGGTAGCCGGGCCGGGCGGCCAGCGCGGTGAGGGCGGCGTGCGCCCGTTCGGTGAAGTCGTCGGCGGTGTCGACGTCGACCACGAACCGGTTGGTCACCAGCACCGGGGGTTCCTCCTCGTAGAGTCTGTGGGATGCAGCGTACGCAGCGCCCTCTGCTCGCCCGGTTGGCCGGGGCGAACCCGACGTCGGTGTTCCTGCTCACCCTGGTGGTGGTGCTGGTGGCGTTCTTCACGCCCGGGGTGATCGGCGGGCTGTTGACGCTGGCCCTCGCCGCCGCCCTGATCGCCCTGTTGGCGACCACGTGGCCGGTCCAGGCGCCGCAGACCCGGCTGATCCGGCTGCTGATGCTGACCCTGCTGGTTACGGTGGGCCTCGCGAAGCTGCTCTGACATGCAAGCATGCGTTTTTGACAATCATTCTCGTTACCACGGACAGTTGGGTACATGACCAACCGCACCACGTCCCGCGCCCTGGCCGCCGCGACCGCCCTCCTCGCCCTGGGCGCCGGGGCCGGCTGCTCCACCGGGGGTGCCGCCGGCGCCGACCCCCAGCGAGTCGACGTGGTGGCCGCGTTCTACCCCCTCCAGTTCCTGGCCGAGCGGATCGGCGGCGACGCCGTCCGGGTCACCAACCTGGCCAAGCCCGGCGCCGAACCGCACGACCTGGAACTCAACCCTCGCCAGGTCGGTGAGGTCAGCGACGCGGAGCTGATCGTCTACCTCAAGGGGTTCCAGCCGGCGGTGGACGACGCCGTGGCCCAGAACGGCGGCGACCGGGCGTTCGACGTGACAAGCGTGCAGCCGCTGTTGGACGCGTCCGCCGGCGGGCACGACCACGAGGGCGAGAAGGGGCACGCCGAGGAGAGCGGCGGCAAGGACCCGCACGTCTGGCTCGACCCGACCCGGCTGGCCGGCATCGGCGACCAGCTCGCCCAGCGGCTCGGCACTGCCGACCCGGACCACGCCGCCGACTACACCGCCCGGGCGGCGGCCCTGCGCGCCGACCTGACGACCCTGGACGGCGAGTTCAAGACCGGTCTGGCGACCTGCCAGCGGCGGGAGATCGTGACCAGCCACGCCGCGTTCGGCTACCTCGCCGACCGGTACCAGCTCGACCAGGTCGGCATCACCGGGCTGAGCCCGGACGTCGAGCCCTCGCCGCAGCGCCTCGCGCACGTGATCGAGGAGGCCAAGGAGCACCAGGCCACCACGATCTTCTTCGAGACCCTGGTCAGCCCGAAGGTCGCCGAGACCATCGCCGGTCAGGTCGGCGCGAAGACCGCCGTGCTCGACCCGATCGAAGGGCTCGCCGCCGACACCAACGGGGACTACCTTTCGGTCATGCGCACCAACCTGCGGACCCTGCAGACGGCCTTGAGCTGCTCGTGACCTCACCTGTCATCACCATCGAGCACGGGGTGGTCGGCTACGACGGCCGCCCGGTGCTCCGGGACATCTCGCTCACCGTGACCGCCGGCGAGGTGGTCGCGATCCTCGGCGCCAACGGCTCCGGCAAGTCCACCCTGATCCGCGCCGTGCTCGGGCTGGTGCCGATCAGCGCCGGCTCGGTCACCCTCTTCGACCGGCCGTTGCGCCGGTTCCGACAGTGGGCACGCATCGGGTACGTCCCGCAGCGCCTGGGCGCCGGCGGCGGCGTGCCGGCGACCGTCCGCGAGGTGGTGGCCTCCGGCCGGCTGGCCCGTCGGGGGGTTCTGCGTCCGCCGGGTCGAGCCGACCGGGCCGCCGTCAACGCCGCGCTGGGCGCGGTCGGGCTCGCCGACCGGGCCGGTGACCCGGTGTCCACGCTCTCCGGTGGCCAGCAGCAGCGCACCCTGATCGCCCGCGCCCTGGCCGGCCAGCCGGAGCTGCTGGTGCTCGACGAGCCCACCGCCGGAGTGGACGCCGCCAGCCAGGAGGCGTTCGCCGGCGCGCTGCGCGACTTCGTCGCCGACGGCGGAACGGTGCTGCTGGTCGCCCACGAGCTGGGCCCGCTGCGACCGGTGATCAGCCGGGCTGTCGTCGTCCACGAGGGTCGCATCGCGCACGACGGCGCGGTTCCCGACCCGGCCGGCCATCACGCGGAGCCCGACCACGACCACGTGCACCCGCACTGCTACGACGAGCCCGCCGGGCTGTGGAGCAACTGACCCATGGAACTCTTCCAGTACCCCTACATGCAGCGCGCCCTGATCGGCGCGCTGGTGATCGGCCTGGCCGCTCCGGCGCTCGGCATCTACCTGGTGCAGCGCCGGCTGGCGTTGATCGGCGACGGGGTGGGGCACGTGGCGCTGACCGGCGTCGGGGCGGGGCTGCTGCTCAACCGCTCACCGGTGCTGGTCGCGGTGATCGCCGCCACCATCGGCGCGATCGCCATCGAGATCGTCCGGGCCCGCGGGCGTACCTCCGGTGACCTCGCCCTGGCCCTGCTCTTCTACGGCGGCATCGCCGGCGGCGTACTCCTGGTTGGTCTCTCCGACGCGACAAGCGCGAACCTCAACGCCTACCTGTTCGGGTCGCTGACCACCATCTCGCCGGCCGACCTGACCACCATCGCGGTGCTCGGCGCGGCGATCCTGGTCACGATGATCGCGTTGCGGCCGGCGCTCTTCGCGGTCAGTCACGACGAGGAGTACGCCCGGGTCTCCGGCCTCCCGGTCCGCACGCTGAACCTGCTGATCGCGGTCGCCACCGCGGTCACCGTGACCATTGCCATGCGGGCCGTCGGAGTGCTGCTGATCAGCGCGTTGATGGTGGTACCGGTCGCCACCGCCCAGCAGGTCACCCGGGGCTTCCGCAGCACGATGGCCGCCGCGATGGCGCTCGGGCTCTTCGCCGCCGGCTCGGGTGTCTGGGTGGCGGCCACGGCGGACACCGCGCCGGGCGCCTCGGTGGTGCTGGTGGCGATCGCCTCGTTCCTGGTGGTGGCCGTGGCCGGCGCGCTCTGGCGGGTGGTGCGCCGCCGGACCACGCCGACCGCCGCGCCGACCGCCGCGCCGACACCGGAACCGCACGAGGTCGTGCTGGGCTGATCCTGATCAGCGAGGTGTCGGTGGTATTGGTTACCGTTGCAGGATGACCAGCGCGACGGGCTACGACGGTTTCGACGGGGCCAGCGAGTTGCTCCGCGCCCTGTCCGCGCCCATTCGGCTGGCCATCGTCAGTGAGCTGGCCGGCGGCGAGCGGTGCGTGCACGAGTTGGTGGAGAAGCTCGGCGCCGCGCAACCACTCGTCTCGCAGCACCTACGGGTGTTGCGCGGAGCGGGCGTGGTGCGCGGCTCCCGCCGAGGCCGGGAGATCGCCTACAGCCTGGTCGACGAGCACGTCGCGCACATCGTGGCGGACGCGGTCAGCCACGCCGGGGAGGGATCATGAGCGAGGGCAGCGCCGCGGTGCGCAACACCCGGCAGCGGTCGGCGGTGAGCGCGCTGCTGGGCGAGATGGAGGGGTTCCACAGCGCGCAGGACCTGCACGCGATGCTGCGGCAGCGCGGCGAGCGGGTCGGTCTGACCACCGTCTACCGCACCCTGCAAGGGCTCGCCGACGCCGGTGAGATCGACGTGATGCGTCCGCCGGGCGGCGAGCACCTCTACCGCCGGTGCAGCGAGGGGCACCACCATCACCTGGTCTGCCGGGTGTGCGGGCGTACGGTCGAGGTGGCCGGCCCGGCCGTGGAAAGCTGGGCCGACCGGGTCGCCGCGCAGCACGGCTACGCCAACGTCAGCCACACCCTGGAGATCTTCGGCACCTGCCCGACCTGCCTCCGCTGACCCGCCTGGCCCCCGCCAGGGATCGACGGGTGCCCCGCGAAGGCCGTTCGTGGCACGCTGGCCGGCGTGAAAATCTATGCCGATCGGTTTCCGACCGCCGCCCGTCAGTTGCTCACCGACCTGCTCGTCGTCGCCTGGGTGTACGTGGCGATCCGCGGCGCGCTGTGGCTGCACGACCTGGTGCAGAAGCTCGCCGTACCGGGGCAGAAGCTGGAGGGTGCCGGCAGTGGCCTCGCCGACAACCTCGCCGACGCCGGCGGCAAGGTCCGCCGGGTGCCGCTGGTCGGCGACGAGCTGACCGCGCCCTTCCAGCGGGCCGCCGACGCCGCCCGGGGGCTCGCCGACGCCGGCCGCGACCAGCAGCACCTGGTCGACCAGTTGGCCCTCGCCCTCACCATCGCGGTGCTGATCTTCCCGCTCGGCATCGTGCTCTTCGGTTGGTTGCCGCTGCGGTTGCGCTGGATGCGCCGCGCCGGGTCGGCCGCGAAGCTGGCCGTCGGACCGGCCGGCCGGGACCTGCTCGCCCTACGCGCACTGGCCACCCAACCACTGGGCCAACTGACCCGGATCGCGCCGGACGTCGCCGAGGCGTGGCGGCGCGGCGACGACGCGACAGTCGACGCCCTGGCCGCCCTGGAGCTACGCCAACTCGGTCTACGCAGCCGGGCCCGCTGAGGTCCCGCAACTACAGGCAGCCCCACGCCCCCACCCGCCATGACCCCCGCGCCCCCGCGCCCCCGCGCCCCGCCATGATCAAGTGATGAAAAGTAGGTCTCCACGCGGCCTCCGACCTACTTTTCATCACTTGATCATGGAGACTGCGGCGTCGTCGCGGCGCCCGTGGACAACCTGACGCGCGCTGCGTCAACTCGGCCTGCGCGGCCGGGGCCGCTAAAGTCGTCGGGTGTTCTATTTCCTCGTCGTCATCGCCGTCCTGCTGCTCGGCTACGCCGCCGTCCTGGTGTCCTTCGTCCGCCGGGGCAAGAAGATCCCACCGGCGGCGTACCTGGCCCTGGCTGGGCTCAACGGTCTGATCCTGGCGGGAGTGCTGGCCTGGGCCGTCTCCCGCTGACCGCCGCGCCTGCCGCGCCCGCGCAGCCCGCCGCGCCCGCCCCGCCCGCCCTGCCAAAATCGCGCTCGAACAGGGAAGTAGTGGCCTCGGGGCGCTGGGACGCCACTGCTTCCAGGACCGAGCACGATCTTGGGGCGGGGCACACGCTTGGGGCGGGGCGCACGCGGCAGGTGGGTCCAGCAGGGGTTACGGCTTCGGGGGGATGCGGCGGCGGACGTCCTCGGCGGTGGACGGGCCGGGCGACCAGCGCGCCACCCAGGGCAGCTCGTCGGACGGGGTGAGCACGCCCTCCTCCAGGCTCGCGTAGCGGCCGGCGAGGATGCGCTTCGCGGCGGCGTTGTCGACCGAGTCGGTGTTGTCCCACAGTGCGGCGAACAGGGCGTCCACCCGCACCCGCGCCTGCCGGCAGAACAGGTCGGCCAGCTCGACGTTCTCCGGGCGGCTGTCCCGTTCGGCGGTGGCCCGGACGCAGACCGCGGACATCGCGAACAGCTCGGCGCCGATGTCCACCACCCGGCCGAGGAACGCCTGCTTACGCTCCATTTTCCCTTGCCAACGGGACATCGCGTAGAACGTCGACCGGGCCAGCTTGCGCGACGAACGTTCCACCTGGCGCAGGTGCGCGGCGAGTGGCCCGAACTCGGCGTACGCCGAAGGGCTCTGCCCCCGGCCCACCGCGAGGGTGGGTAGCCACTTCGCGTAGAAGGCGCCCGCTCGCGCGCCGGCTCGGGCCTTGCGGCCCAGCCCCGCGTCCGGGTCGATGATGTCGCCGGCCACCGACAGGTGGGCGTCGACCGCCTCCCGTGCGATCAGCAGGTGCATGATCTCGGTGGAGCCCTCGAAGATCCGGTTGATCCGCAGGTCGCGCATCATCTGCTCGACGGCGGCCGGGCGTTCGCCGCGAGCGGCCAGTGACTCGGCCGTCTCGTAGCCGCGACCGCCCCGGATCTGGATCAGCTCGTCGGCGATCTTCCAGGCCATCTCGCTGGCGTACAGCTTGACCAGCGCCGCTTCGATCCGGATGTCGTTGCGGTCGTCGTCGGCGAGCAGGCAGCAGAGGTCGAGCATGGTCTCCATGCCATACGTGGTGGCGGCGATGAAGGAGAGCTTTTGCGCGACCGCCTCGTGCTCGCCCACCGGCCGACCCCACTGGACCCGGTCGGCGGCCCACCCTCGGGCCACGTTCAACGCCCATTTGCCGGCGCCCACGCACATGGCCGGCAGCGAGAGCCGGCCGGTGTTCAACGTGGTCAGCGCGATCTTGAGCCCCTTGCCCTCGCCGCCGATGACGTTCTCGGCGGGCACGAACACGTCGTGGAACCGGGTCAGGCTGTTCTCCAGGCCGCGCAGGCCGATGAACTCGTTGCGCCGCTCGACGGTGATGCCCGCGCTGTCGCCGTCCACCACGAACGCGGTGATTCCGCCCCGACGTCCCGCTGCGGCCGGCACCCGGGCCATCACCACCAGCAGGGTGGCCACGATGCCGTTGGTGGCCCAGAGCTTCACCCCGTTGAGTCGGTAACCCGTGCCGTCCTCGGTCGGCTCGGCGATGGTGGCCAGCCGGGCCGGGTCGGAGCCGACGTCCGGCTCGGTGAGCAGGAACGCGGACACCTCACCGGCGGCGAGCCGGGGCAGGAAGCGTTGCTTCTGCTCTGCGGTGCCGAACATCTTCAGTGGCTGCGGCACACCGATCGACTGGTGCGCCGAGAGCAGCGCGCCGATGGCCGGGCTGACCGAGCCGGCCAGCATGAGCGCCCGGCAGTAGTGCAGGTTGCTCAGCCCGAGCCCGCCGTACTTCCGGTCGATCTTCATGCCGAACGCGCCCAGGTCGGCGAGGCCGTGGAACACCGAGTCGGGTATGGACCCGTCCCGTTCGATGGCCGCGCCGTCCACCTCGGAGGTCAGGAAGGCGCGGAACCGGCCAAGGAACTCCTCCGCGCGGGCCACGTCGTCCGGGTCGGATCGGGGCCACGGGTCGATCAGGTCCAGCCGGAACCGGCCGAGGAACAACTCCTTGCCGAAGCTGGGCCGGTCCCAGGTGGACTCGCGGGCGGCCTCGGCGACCTGCCGGGCCTCCTTCTCGGTGACCTGCCCGGCTTCCGCGGGTAACGGCGCGGCGGTGCCCGCGGTGGTTTCGGAGTCGGGACCGTCCGGTGCCGGTCGGCCGTCCTGCGTCGTGGTCACGGCTGCCCCCTCGAAGCTCGATGCGGCTACCGCCACGCTACCCCCGGTTGTTACCCAGGGGTAGCGCTGCGTGCAGATCGACGCGGTCAGCGGCCAATGGTCGTGTCCGGGTCGTCGTCATCATCGTCGATGTCGTCGTCACCCCAGTTGCGCCGGGCGAACGGCAGGCCCACCCAGAACGTGAGGAACCAGAGCCCGGTCAGGGCACTGAGCAGGAAGGCGATCGGCCGGTCCAGCACGAAGTCGGTGATCAGCAGCACCGCGCTGACCATCGCGATCAGCATGAAGGCGAGGCCGCCGGTGGCCATCCGGTGGGCGAACCGCACCAGCTCCGGCTTGCGCCCCTGGCGGAACAACGCCCGGTGGAACGCCACCGGCGAGATGATCATCGCGGTGGCGGCGGCCGCCGCGAGCAACGCCACGATGTAGACGTCCCGCTGGAACTCGCTGGTCCGGGTGAACCCGTTGCTGAACGGCAGGGTGAGCAGGAAGGCGAAGAGGATCTGCACGCCGGTCTGGGCGACCCGCAACTCCTGCAGCAGGTCGGCGAAGTTGCGCTGCCAGCGCTGCTTCTCGGTCTCCTTGGACACGCGCTACCTCCGGTGAGACGCTACTGCCGGCGGTCCCGGCCGCCGGCAGCAACGCCAATGCCCCACCCGGCCGAGCGCGAAACAGGTTCACGACATCTGCCGTTCATCGTGGCGACGCACGTCGGCCACAAGCATCGGCCGAGCCGTCGCCGATAGCCTCAGGACCCGCGTCGGATCCGGCCCGCGTACCGGGCTTCCCACTCGTTGTTGTGCGCGTCGCCATCCGGGATGTTCGCCGACAGGTAGACCGGGGGCCGCTCCCCCGCTGCCAGCAACCGCGCCACCACCTCCACGGTCACCTGCTGGGCCAACAGCGCCGCGGTGATCGAGGAGACCGCGCCGACCGCGCCACCGTCGGGCAGGGGCAGCGTTGCGTCGCCGTACGGGGCGCCGTTGTCGAGCACCACGTCAGCGAGGTCACTCAGCTTGCGCCCGGACGGGTGCCGGGAGGTCATCCGGCCGGAGTGCCGCGCCGAGGTGATCGCCACCAGCCCGTGGCCGCGCTCCTTCACCAGCGTGGCGAACTCCACCATCGCGCCGTTGACCCCGGAGTTCGAGGCGAGCACGAAGACGTCGGTGGGGCGTACCGGGGCCAACTCGTAGAGGCGGTGCGCCACGGCCGGGTCCCGTTCCAGCAGCGGGCCGAGCCGTTCGGCCGGTTCACCGCCGAGCAGCACCAGGTCGCGTAGCGCGATCCGGTTGGTCGGCACCAGACCGCCGGCCCGTCCGGCGATCTCCATCGCGAGGGCCTCCGAGTGCCCGGTGCCGAACGCGTGCACCACGCCGTCGGCTCGGACGGCCTCGGCGATCAGGTCGGCGGCCCGCCCCACCGCCTCCCGCTGACTGGCGGCCACCCGGCCGATCGTCTCGGTCACCACGGCCAGGTAGTCCTCGGCACTCACCGTCATACGTCCTCCGTCGTTCGGTTGCGGGCCAACCAACGAGCCGCGAAGTCGACCGCCGCCCGCTGGCGCATCAACCTGCCGGTCCCGGTGCCGACCGGTCCGGTGCGTACCGCGCCGGTGGCCTCCAGGTCCCCGCCCAACGCGGCGAAGTCACCCGCGTCGAGTCGTACGTCCTGCCACCACACCCATTCCCGCCCACCGTCGGCGGTACGCACGGCGGCACCGAGCCGCTCCCGGGGCGAGCCGGGGCGGCGGTACTCGGCCAGGTGCAGCGAGGTGCTCACCGAGTGGTCCACGCCGAGCAGCAACACGTCCGCGTCGAGGTCGTAGAGCCGGGCCAGCGGGGAGCCCTCACCGAGCATGTCCGCCAGGGTGTGCCCGGCCACCACCTGCTCGGCGGCCGGCCCGAGCGCGGCGAACGACACCTGCGGATGGGAGCTGCGCAGGGCACCGGGCCAGCCCCGGACCGTCTCGGCGAGCACACCCATGTACCGGCTCGGCGTGACCGCCGGGTCGAAGCCCGGCATCTCCGAGCGGATCAGCGGCCACCAGTCCGCCGGCACCGGCGGGTTGCGCCACTGCTCCGGGTCGCTGTTGTCGGGTGTGTGGGTGGGCACGACGATCGTGCCGTCCGGGCCGAGCACGTCGCGCAGGGCGAGCACCACCGCCTGTGGCCCGCCGCTGACGAAGCCCAGCGGACGCAGCCCGGCGTGCACCAGCAGCGTCGCACCGGGGCGTACGCCCAGGACCCGCAGCTGCGCGGCGATCGAGCGCCGCGATCCGGGCCGGTTGGCGTCCACCGCCACTCAGGCCGTTCCGCCGGTCCGGGCCAGGATCGCCTCGGCGAGCGGGGCCGGCGCCGCGTCCGGGATCCAGTGACTCACCCCGGGTAGCTGCACAAAGCGGTAGTCCCCGGTGACGTTCGCCGCGCACGCCTCGGCGGCGGTCCGGCCGATCGCGACGTCCCGGTCACTCCAGACGTACGTGGTGGGCACCGCGACCGGGCCGACGCCGGCCAGGTCGGCACGGGACATCGCCCGGTACCAGTTCAGCGCGGCCGTGAGCGCCCCCGGCTCGCGCATCGGGTCGGCGTACCTGTTCACCCGGGTCGGGTCGCCCACCCCGCCGAGCAGCTTGCGGAGCGCGGTGGCGTGCCACGCCAGCAGCACCTTCTCCGCCTTGTCAGGCTTGCGGAACAGCGCGATGTACGACGAGCGGGCCTTCTGTTGGCTGTCGGTGGCCAGGGCGTGCGCCATGGCCGCCGGATGCGGTACGGACACCGCGGTCAGCGTGTGGACCCGCCCGGGGTGGCCGGCGGCGACCGCCCAGGCCACGACCGCGCCCCAGTCGTGGCCGACCAGGTGGACGGCGTCCAGCCCGAGCGCGTCGAGCACCGCCACCACGTCGGCGACGAGCTCGGGGATCCGGTAGTCGGCCGTCGCCGTGGGCCGGGCGCCGGGCGAGTAACCGCGCTGGTCCAGCGCGTACGTGCGCAGCCCACCCGTGTGCAGCGTCGGCACCACGTCGTCCCACTCGCCGCTGTGCTGGGGGAAACCGTGCAGCAGCAGGACGGGTACGCCGTCCGTCGGACCGCCGACGGTCACCTCGAACGTGAAGCCTCGCGCGTCAACCCGCATGATCGGAAGCGTACCCAGACCGGCGGTGGGCCGGTTGCTCCCGCAGGTCACGCGGATGCCCTGCTGGGCCCGCGACCCTGGTCGGTGTTAGCGTCAGCGAGACAACTTCATATCCGACAGGGGAGCGCACAGCGCTGAGAGTGCGGGCACGCCCGCAGACCCTCGAACCTGATCTGGGTAATGCCAGCGCAGGGAGTTCGGTCGACCTCCAGCCGCGCCGCAGTCCGGTGCCACCGGGCGCGGCGTGCGTCTTCTCCTGGTTCTCTTCACTTGAACTGGGAGCAAACATGAAATCCACCACCGACACCAACCGTTGGCGCACCATCGACATCGTGGTCGCCTCGGTGATCGCGGTCGCCTTCGGCGTCATCTTCTGGGCCTGGGGCCTGGTCTGGAGCGCCACCGAGGGCGCGTTCGCCTTCTTCCCGCCGGCGCAGACGCTGCTCTACGGCGTCTGGCTGATGCCCGCCGTCATCGGCGGCCTGGTCATCCGCAAGCCCGGCGCCGCGCTCTACTGCGAGACCGTGGCCGCGGTCCTCTCCGCGCTGCTGGGCAGCCAGTGGGCCGGCACGGTGATCCCGCAGGGCATCGTGCAGGGCATCGGCGCCGAGCTGGCCTTCGCCGCCTTCCGGTACCGGTCGTTCCGGCTGCCGACCGCGGTGTTCGCCGGCGCGCTGACCGGCCTCAGCGCCGCGCTGTTCGACTTCTTCGTCTGGAACGTAGAGACCGAACTGGTCAACTACCGCATCCCGTACGCGCTGCTCACCATCGTCAGCGCCACCGTGGTCGCCGGCGTGGGCGGCTGGCTGCTGACGAACGCCCTGGCCAACACCGGCGTCCTGGACCGTTTCCCAGCAGGCCGAGACCGGGCCCTGATCTGACCCCCAGGTCGATGACGTTGATCAAGAGGTTTGCGTCAACGGAAGGCGATTTACAGTCGCCAACCTCATTATAAAAGGGGTTTGGGGG
Source organism: Micromonospora sp. NPDC005220 (assembly GCF_040607895.1). Lineage (NCBI taxonomy): Bacteria > Bacillati > Actinomycetota > Actinomycetes > Micromonosporales > Micromonosporaceae > Micromonospora > Micromonospora sp. NPDC005220. Next base: position 12 of record NZ_JBEXHP010000127.1, on the reverse strand, counting down.
GGCGGCGCGGGC
>NZ_JBEXHP010000126.1:0-15227 GCF_040607895.1 Micromonospora sp. NPDC005220 | reverse complement strand
GCCGCCGTGACCCGGCGGCGGCCTTCTCCTCACCCCTGTCGATCACGCGGCCACCCCGCACCCCTCGTCGAGGGCGTCAACGGCGACGCCCGGATGGAGCCCCACCGTGACCCAGCACGACCTTGACGTCCTCGACGAGATCCAGCGGCGGGTGCTCTGGCTCGCCACCCGGATCGTGGACGCCGCCAACCATGACCGGGCCACCGGCGACGGCGTGAAGGTCGGCGGCCACCAGGCGTCCAGCGCCTCCCTGGTCACCGCGATGACCGCGCTCTGGTTCGCGCACCTGGACGCCGAGGACCGCGTCGCCGTCAAGCCGCACGCGTCCCCGGTGTTCCACGCCATCCAGTACCTGCTGGGCAACCTGGACCGCTCCTACCTGCCCCGGCTGCGGGCACGGGGTGGCCTCCAGTCGTACCCGTCGCGCACCAAGGACCCCGACGCTGTGGATTTCTCCACCGGGTCGGTCGGTCTGGGCGCGGCGGCGCCACTGTTCGCCGCCGCCACCCGCCGGTACGTCGACGCGCACTTCGGGGCCCGCCCGCACTCCCGGTTCGTGGCGCTGATCGGTGACGCCGAGCTGGACGAGGGCAACATCTGGGAGGCGGTCGCCGACCCGGCCACCACCGGGCTGGGCAACGTGATGTGGCTCGTCGACTTCAACCGGCAGTCGCTGGACCGGGTGGTGCCCGGCATCCGGATCAACCAGTGGCGTGGCCAGTTCGAGGCGGCCGGCTGGCACGTCGTGGAGGTCAAGTACGGCCGTAAGCTCGCCGAGGCGTACGCCCGGCCGGGCGGCGAGGCGTTGCGGGACTGGATCGACGCGATGCCCAACGAGCAGTACCAGTCGCTGTTCGGGCTGGCCGGGCCGGCCCTGCGCAAGCAGTTCCTGGACGGCGCGCCGACCGGGATCGCCGAGCTGATCGAGGGCATCACCGACGAGGACCTCGGCCCGCTCGTCACCGACCTGGGCGGGCACGACCTGTCCGCGATGCTCGACGCCTACGCCCAGTGCGACGCGGTGACCGACCGGCCCAGCGTCGTCTTCGCGTACACCGTCAAGGGTTGGGGTTTGCCCATCGCCGGCAATCCGCGCAACCATTCCGCGCTGCTCAGCACCGAGCAGGTCGACACCCTGCGCGCAGCGCAGGGGTTGACCGCGGAGACCGAGTGGGACCGCCTCGACCCGGCGTCACCCGCCGGGATCCAGGCCGGCGCCCGCCGTGAGGCGCTGTCCCGCGCGCCGCGCGAGCGCGCGCTCGGGGTCACCGTTCCGGAGAGCACGGGAGTACGCGCAACCAAGCCGATCTCCACGCAGGAGGTCTTCGGTCGGGTGCTGGTGGACCTGGCGCGGGACCGGGAGGTCGGCCGTTACCTGGTCACCACCGCCCCGGACGTGGCCACCTCCACCAACCTCGCCGGATTCATCAACAAGACCGGGGTGTTCGCCCCCACCGAGCAGCGTTCCTGGACCGAGGACCGGATGCTGCGCTGGACGGAGAGCCCCGCTGGGCAGCACATCGAGCTGGGCATCTCGGAGATGAACCTGTTCCTGCTGCTCGGCCAGCTCGGGCTCTCCTGGGACCTGTCCGGGCAGCCGCTGCTGCCGGTGGGCACCGTCTACGACCCGTTCGTGCTGCGGGGCCTCGACGCCTTCCTGTACGGCACGTACTCCGGTTCGCGGTTCGTGGTGGCCGGCACCCCGTCCGGCATCACCCTCGCCCCGGAGGGCGGCGCCCACCAGTCCACCATCACCGCCTCGGTCGGCCTGGAGCTGCCCGGGGTGACCTTCGTCGAACCGGCGTACGCGGCCACCCTCGACTGGCTGCTCTGCGACGCGCTCGGGCAGATCGCCGGCGGGTCGGCCCCGGCCGCGACCGCCGCGCCGGCCGAGGACGGCGCGTACTACTTCCGGTTGAGCACCCGGCCGCTGGACCAGGCGCCGTTCGAGGCGGCCCGGGCCCGGCTCGGCGACGCGGTGCTGCGCCGGCAGGTGGTCGCCGGGGCGTACCGGCTGGTCGACGCGCATCAGGCGTACCCGCACCTGGTCGACGCCCCGGTGGTGCAGCTGGCCGCCTCCGGCGCGGTGCTGCCCGAGGTGCTGGCGGCCGCGGCGGAGCTGGCCGACGAGGGCATCGCCGCGCACGTGGTCGACGTGACCTCGCTGGACCGGCTCTACCGGGCCTGGCAGCGCACCCTGCGCCAGGGTGTCCGGACGGCCACCGTGCCCAGCGTGCCGGGCGCGCTGCGGTCCGCGTTCGCCGATCGGGTGCCGGTGGTGACAGTGCACGACGCCGCGTCGCACGCGATGGCCTGGCTCGGTTCGGCGGTCGGCGCGCCGGCGGTGCCGCTCGGCGTGGACGAGTTCGGCCAGTCCGGCAGTGTCGCCGAGCTGTACGAACTGCACGACCTGCTGCCCGGCAGCATCGTCAACGCCGCCCTGGCAGCCATCGCCCTGCGCTGACCCCGGCGAGGAGCGTTGTCACTCTGAGTTAGTTGCACAGGAAGAGTGCGTTCGCAACCCACTGTGACGGCAGCCGTCAACAACACCAGCCCAATCCGCCCTTTGCTCTGCTGCCGCCGATGCACCACCAGGTTGACCAGCGCGAACAGACCTTCTTTATGTCGGCGTGAACGTAGCCATGTGCACCGACAGTGACTGGTGCAGATTGGGCGGCAGAGCAAAGGGGGCAAGGGGGGTAGTAGGGGGTTCCTGTCTGTCTACTGTCAGTCGCATTCGAGGGGCGGCGCCCCTTCGGCGTCGCGTCGGCTCAGCCGGTCGGGGTGGGCGTGGGGGTGGCGGGGACACCGCCGGTGGGCGTGGGGGAGACCGAGGCGGAGGCACCGGCGGTCGGGTTGTCCACCACGCGCCGTTCCAGGTTCACCTGGGCCTGCCCGGTGCCGCCGACGGTGATGGTGTCGTACGCCTGGAGCATCTTCTGCTGGTCGAAGTAGAGCACGCTCATCGAGAGTGGGGTCGGCTTCTCGCCCTCCAGGCCGCGCAGTCCGGCGCCGCCGGTGGACCCCTCCACGAACAGCGTGGTGGGCTGCTGCCCGGGTGCCTGCGGCAGCTTGGAGACCTGCCGGGAGTGGGTGTGCCCGGCCAGCACCAGCGGGCAGGTGCCGGCGAGCGGCCCGGCCGACGCCGGGTCGTGCACGAGAGCGATGTTGACCGGTCGCGGTGAGTTGCGGATCGTCGTGGCGAGCTGGTTGCCGGCACCGATCACCTGGTCGGCCACCTGCTGGGTCAGCCCACTGCCGGCCGGGGAGGTGTTCTTGTCCGGGGTGAAGCGTGGGTCGCCGATGCCGGCGATGGTCAGCCCGGCGACCGTCGTGGTCGTGTTGTTCAACACGATCGCGTTCGGCTGGCGGGCCACCGCGGCGGCGGTCTTGCCGGAGTCGTGGTTGCCCCGGATGAAGACGTACGGCTTCTTCAGCAGGCCGATCGAGGCGACGAACGAGGCCTCCGGTTCGCTGCCCCAGTCGGTGATGTCCCCGGTGTCGATCACCACGTCGATGCCGAACTGTTCCACCACCGTCCGGATCAGCTGCCAGCCGGTCGGGTTGAGGTGCATGTCGGAGACGTGCAGCACCCGCGTGGTGCCCGGGGTCGGCTCCAACAGCGGAAGCGCCGAGACGGTGGTGTAGAGCTGGCTGACGTTGCCGACCAGGCGCTGCAACTGCTCCGCGTACTTGGTGTAGTCGTTGGCGATCCGGCGGGCGTCGCCGACGATGGCCGGCGCGTTGACCAGCAGCCCCTCGTAGCGTGGCTCCTCGATGGCCTGCGGGCGAAGGGTCGCCGCCGCCGTGCCGAGGCTGCCGGCGGTGACCAGCAGCGCCAGCCCACCCGCCCAGGCGGTGCGCCGGACGTTGCGGAAGATCAGCCCGGCCAGGATCAGGGTGACCAGCACCGACGCGCCGAGGGTACGCAGGCCGAGGCGCATCACCCCGGAGCGGACGTCCTCCACCGCGCTCTGGCTGGCCCGGCTGATGCTGGCCGGGTCGTCGATCAGCGCCTCGGTGCGCCCCTGGTCGAGCGCGCCCAGCCGGACGGTGAGGTGGGCCGGCCCGTCGTGGCTGTCCAGCAGCAGCGCGCCGAGCGGCGGGATGTCGACGGTGGTGCCGCCGTCCCGGGCGGGGGAGATGCTGAGGTTGGCCCGGAACGGGCCGATGTCGGTGCTCACCTGGCCGCCGGCCAGCACCCCGAGCACCGCCCCGGCCAGGGCCACGGTGAGGACGGCGACGATCAGCCCGAGGCGGCGCAGCGGGCCGGCGACACCGACCCACCACCTCCTCGGGTGCGGCCGATCGTCGCCGGTCACCGGGTCGTCCCGGTCATCGGCTTCGTCGTGCCGGTCGTCGTGTTGCCCGTCCATGCTGAAAGTCTGACCTGCCCGTCGAAAGATCTTGGTAAACCTGAACGGATGGTGACGAAATCAGCTGCGCCCGCCGTCACCGCCCGCGAAGACCACCCGCAGCAGCCGGTCGTCGTCGCCCGCCGGGTTGCCCCGCCCGTCGTGGTTGGAGGTGCTCACCCAGAGTGACCCGTCCGGTGCCGCGGCCACCGCGCGCAGCCGACCGTAGCGGTTGGTGAGCAGCTCACTGGGTTGACCGAGCAGGGTGCCGGTGTCGGTCAGCTCCATCACCCAGAGGCGCTTGCCGCGCAGGCAGCCGGTGACCAGCAGCCGGTCCGTGGCGGCCAGGCCGGAGCAGGACGCGTCCGAGGTCGGCCACTGCACGATCGGGTCGGTGAACCTCTTGTCGCCGGCCTGACCCTCGACCTCCGGCCAGCCGTAGTTGCCGCCCTTGGTGATTTGGTTGACCTCGTCCCAGGTGTTCTGGCCGAACTCGACGGCGTACATCCGCTTCGCGGCGTCCCAGGCGAAACCCTGGACGTTGCGGTGCCCCACCGACCAGACCGGCGAGTTGGGGTACGGGTTGCCGGCGGCGGGCCTGCCGTCCGGGGTGACCCGGAGGATCTTGCCGCCGAGGCTCTTCACGTCCTGGGAGAGTGGGCGCTGACCGGCGTCACCGGTGCTGACGTAGAGCTGCTTGTCCGGGCCGAAGCCCAGCCCACCGCCGTTGTGCACATTGGCCTTGGGGATGCCGGTGAGGATCGGGGTGGGCTGCCCGCCGAGTTGCAGCCGGGCGACCCGGTTGTCCTGCTCGCTCGTGTAGTAGACGAACACCGTCCGGTCCCGGGCGTAGTCGGGGGAGACGGCGATGCCGAGCAGGCCACCCTCGCCCGCCGCCGCCACGTCGGGGATGGTCTGCACCGGGCGGACCCGCAGCCCGTCCGGCCCGGACTCGGGCCCGACCTGGAGGATCCGGCCGTTGTCCCGTTCGGTGACCAGCGCGCCGCCGTCCGGCAGGAAGGCGATGGCCCACGGCACCCGCAGACCCTTGGCGAGCACTGTCGCCACCGCCTGCTGGCCGGCGCCGCCGGGGCTCGCCGACGTGGACGGGGTGGGCAGGTTGGGCGGTTCGCCGGCCGGGTCGGGCTCCGGCTCACCGAAACTGCAACCGGCGGCGAACAGCAGCGCCGCGCAGGACGCCGCGAGGGCCACCCGGAGGCGGCGGATGCGAGAGTACGGGGGACGGGCGCTCACCCGGCCCAGGGTAGCCCGCCGCGCGGCCCGGCCGGGCCCGTCGAGATCCAACGGGTACCGATGGTTTCCGGCGGACCGGCCTCAGCGGGCCCGTACGGCCAGCAGCGCGGTGTCGTCCTCGCGGTGCTGGATCGAGGCGAGCAGCAGGTCGCACAGGTCGTCGAGGGGCAGCGTGTCGGTGCCGGACAGCCGGCCCGCCAACTCGGCCAACCCCTCGTCGATGGAGCGGTCCCGCCGCTCGATCAGCCCGTCGGTGTAGAGCAGCAGGGTGTCGCCGGTGGCCAGGCTGGTCGACTGGCTGCTCCGCCGCGACGGGCGGGCCAGGCCGAGCAGCGGCTCCGGCGTCGCCGCCAGCACCTCGACCGCCCCGCCGACGCGGACCACCAGGGCCGGCGGGTGCCCGGCGTTGGACCAGGTCACCTCGTGCACACCGGCGCGCTGCGGACAGATCCGGACCAGCGTCGCGGTGGCGGCGATCGGCAGCCGCAGGCCACGAATGGCGCCATCCAGGTCGCTCAGCAGCGACCCGACCGCGTCCGGCCGGCCGAAGGCGTTGCCCCGGACCAGGTTGCGCAGCTGGCCCATGGTCGCCGCCGCTTCGATGTCGTGCCCGGCCACGTCCCCGATCGCCGCGATCACGTCGCCGTCGGGCTGCACGAAGGCGTCGTACCAGTCGCCGCCCACCTCCACCCGGTCGGCCGCCGGCTGGTAGCGGGCCGCCAACTCCAGCTCCGCCACCACTGGCAGCCGGGGCAGCATGCTGTGTTGCAGCACCTCGGCGACGTGCCGCTGCTCGCCGTACATCGAGCTGTTGCCGACGGCCTGGCCGGCCCGGCGACCAATGTCGACAGCGGTGAGCAGGTCCCGGTCGTCGAACTGCTGACGTTGGCCGCCGTTGATGAGGGTGATCGCCCCCAGCACCGTGCCGCCGACACCGCGGACCGGCACACTCAGGTAGGAGGCGATGCCCAGCCGCGCGGCGATCGTCGCCATCTCCGGGTGGGTGGTGCCCCTCGTCACGTCGGCCAGGGACGCCGCGCTGCCGAGCCGGGGCTGGCCGGTCCGGAGCACCGCTCGGACGATCGAATCGGGGCTCAGCCCGGTGCGGAGCAGCTCACCGAAGCGGTCGACGTCGGCCGTACGGGCCGGGTCCCGATGCACCGAGACCACCTCGCGGGGCAGGCCGGTCGGCCCGATCAGGGTGAGCAGGCACCAGTCGGCCAGCAGCGGCACCATGGTGGCGGCGAGCCGCCGCAACGCGGTACCCACGTCCAGGGTGCCGGCCAGTGTCTCGCTCACCCCGGCCAGCAGCTCCAGCCGTTCGTGTGCCTGCACGACCCGCCGCCGGGCCTCCTGCGCGCCGTCCAGCGCGATCCGCAGCCGCAGCTCCGACGAGCAGGCGGCGGCCAGGTCGGCCAGGGTCCGCAGCTGCGCGGCCGTCCAGGCGCGGGGCTTGCTGTCGATGGCGCAGAGCGAGCCGAGCACCCGGCCGGAAAGGTCGGTCAGCGGCATCCCGGCGTACGCGACCACACCGAGGTCCTCGATGGCCAGGTTGTCCCGGACGCGGGGGTAGAGCCGGGCGTCCGGCAGCACCATCGGCACCTCGATGTCCACCACATGCTGACAGAACGAGTGGCTCAGCGGGGTCTGCCGGCGCTCCGCCCAGGGCTCCGGCAGACCGACCGCGCCCGGGAAGAACTGCCGATCGGCGGAGACCAGCGAGACCAGCGCGACAGGCACGTCCAACAGGTCGCTGACCAGCCGGGCGAACCGGTCGAACGCCTCGTCCGGGGCGGCGTCCAGCCCGGTGTCGGCGAGCGCGCGCAACCGCGCCGGGTCGCCGAGCGCCATCGGTGGCGGGATCGGACGCCGAGGGAAGGCGGGGGAGCCGTCGGTCATCGTGCACCTGTCTGCCGGGCGGAGGCGGACAGCCCTCCGACCCTTCCTTATACCTCGCGCGGGTCCGGGTTGAACCTCCCTGTGCTGAGTCTCGCCCGCCGCGACCTCGTGCGCCACCGTTCGGGACGCCGGTTCCCCGCCGTGCCCACTCCGGCTGCGGGGCGGGGACTATCGTCGGCGGACGTGAAGGTATGGATTCCGCACCCGGCCGGCGTGAACCTCCTGGGCGAGCTGCCCCCGGACGTGACAGTGGAGGTCTTCGAGCACGCCGACCGGATGCCGGCCGCGCCGGCCGACGTCCGCTTCTGGGTGCCGCCGTTCCTGGGTGGCGCGGACGCGACGGCGCTGCTGCGTGAGCTGCCGGACCTGGCGGTGGTGCAGTTGCTCTCCGCCGGGGCGGACGCCTGGGCCGGCCGGACCCCGCAGACCGTCACGCTCTGCGATGCCCGGGGCGTGCACGACCCGTCCACCGCCGAGTGGGTGGTCACCGCGATCCTCGCCCAGCTGCGGGCCTTTCCGGCGTTCGTCCGCGCGCAGGCCGAGCGGCGCTGGGCGTACGAGGGGAACACCCCGACCGATGAGCTGACCGGCAAGCGGGTGCTGATCATCGGCGCCGGTTCGATCGGCACCGCGGTGCGCGACCGGCTCGCCCCCTTCGACGTGAGCTTCACCCTGGTCGCCAGGACGGCCCGCCCGGAGCAGGGGGTGCACGCCGTGGACGAGCTGCCCCGGCTGCTGCCCGACGCGGACGTGGTGGTGGTGCTGGTGCCGCTCACCGACCAGACCCGTGGCCTGATCGACAAGGCGTTCCTGGCCGCGATGCCGGACGGGGCGCTGCTGGTCAACGCCGCTCGGGGTCCGGTGGCGCACACCGAGGCGCTCGTCGCCGAGTTGGGCACCGGTCGGCTCTCGGCGGCGTTGGACGTCACCGACCCGGAGCCGCTGCCCGCCGACTCCCCACTCTGGGCCATGCCGAACGTGCTGCTCACCCCGCACGTCGCCGGGTCGGTGCGCGGGTTGTTGCCCCGGGCCTACCGGCTGGTCGGCGACCAGGTGCGCCGGTTCGCCGCCGGGCAGCCGTTGATCAACACGGTGGTCGACGGCTACTGACCGGGCGCGTCCGCCGAAGCGTCCGGCAGCTGCTGGCCGGTGGCCGCGACCAGCCGAGGCAGATCTGCACCCCGGACGGCCGGCAGGGTGACCTGCTGGCCGTCGTCGAGCCGGGCCACCGCGCGCCCGCGCTGGTCGGTGGTCAGCTCCAGGACCCGGTCCCAGCCGATCCGGCGCTGGCCGACCAGTGCCCGAAGGCGCAGCTCTCGCGCGTCGGCGTCGGTGCCGGCCCGCCAGGCCCACACCGCGACGGCGAGCGGGACGAGCAGCACCGGCAGCAGGTAGACCCGGGCGTTGGCCAGCGGCAGGGCGCCGACGAAGGCGATGATCGCGGCCACCAGGATGGCTTGGTTGTACCGGAAGCGGACCGTGTCGGGCTTACTCACCCTCCGATGATCCCACTCCGGGTGGTTTCGGCTCGCGGCGGGCGGTGCCACCAGCGCGCGGTACGCCGTACAGTGACACGGGTCGTTGTGACCCCTGAGTGACCGGCAAGTAACCAATTCGGCCGTCCATCGTTGCCAATCGTGGGTAGCGGACCCGCAGCGTCCGATGTCCCGCACCGCCGCACCGCCCCCGTGCCCCCTCACGAAGGCGACCGCCGTGCTCCTCGCGTACCCGTTCCGCGTCCTCGTCTCCCACCGTGCGGCACCGGAGGCCGTCACGTCCATGGCGGTGGCGCTGCTGCTCCTCGCCGGTGCCGCCGACCTGGTCCCGACCTCGGTGGTGATCGCGCTGACCGCCGGTGCCGGCGCCACGCTCGCCGGGCTGCGACTCTCCCGGCTGGCCACCCGGCGCGGCACCGATCCGACACCGCGGGCGGCGGGCGTGCTGCTCGACGGGGCGGTGGTGGCGGCTGGTCTCACCGCCGTCGTGCTGCCCCTGACCAATCGCGGGCACACCCTCGCCGTGCTGATCGGGTCGCTGGTCGCGGCGGCCCTCTCGATCACCGGTCTGTATCGGCTCCCCGGCCGATCCCGACCGGCCGCCGCCTCGGTCCGGCTGCGCTGGCTGGTCGAGTCGACCGGCCCGGCCGTCGGTCTGGCCCTCGCCGGTTGGCTGCTGCTGCCCCGGGACGGCCTGTCGGACCCGGTTCGGCTGGTCGCCGCGTTGACGCTCGGCGGTCTGGGCATGGCCGCGCTGAACGCGTTCGCCGGGCCGTGGCGGCGCTCCGGTGCGGCGGTCTGCCGGGGCGGCGTGCTGCTCACCCTGGGTGGGTTGGTGCTGCTGGCCACGTTCCCGTCCGGGCGGGTGGCGCTGCTGGCCGTACCCCCGTTGGTGTTCGGGATGCTGCTCGTCGCGGTCGGCGCGGCGGGCGCGGTGGACGACGCGGAGCCGGCGGAGCCGGTCGCCGCGGCCTGGCCCCGGTCGGTGCTCCCCGCGGCGGTGCTGCTGCTGGCGTCGGGTCTGCACCTGGTCGCCGGCCGCGCACCGGACCGGACGAGCGTGGTGTTGGCCCTGGCGGCGGTGCCGCCCCTGGTGCTGCGCGAGCTGCTGCGGGCGGGCGACGCGCCCATGTCCGCTCGGCGGGCCGCTCATCGCCGGCCGGCCGGCACCGCGGTCCGGCACCGCCGGGCGGCGCCGGCACACTGGCTGGGCAGGCCGGAGCCGCCGCCCGAGCGAGGCCTCGGCGTCCCGGAGGGTGCCGGGATCGGTGCCGGCTCGACCTGGTCGACCGACGACGGTCCCGCGTGGTCGGCGCTCGGTCGGCGGCCCGGTGCGGGACCCGCCACTCCCGGCGACCGGGCTGCCCTGTTGGACGCCCTCGCCGCGATCGGCGACGTTCCGGCGCCGACCGGCGCGCTGCTGCTGGTGGACCTGCACGGCACCGAGGGCATCGGCCCGACGGCCCGGGAGGACGTGCTGGCCGAGGCGATGCACCGGGCCCGCGCGGTGATCGCCCCCGACGACCTCGTCACCGGGTGCGTGGGTACCGGCTTCGCGGTGGTCACCGGCGCCGGCCCGGTGCTGGCGTACGCGCTGGGCACCCGACTGTTGAGCGCGCTCAGCCCGCCCTACCAGCTGGCCGGCGCGATGCTGCGGGTGCAGACGAGCATCGGCTTGGCCGAGGTGAGCGGCACCGGCCCGGCGGACGTGCTCCGGCAGGCCGAGCTGGCCCGTCGACGGGCCGTGCAACTGGGCCGGGACCGGGTGGAGTGGTACGACGCGTTCCTGGAGGAACAGCTGGTGCGCCGTCTCGACCTGGAGCGCGAGCTGCCCGGTGCGGTGGCGCGCGGCGAGCTGGATCTCGTCTACCAGCCGGTGCTCGACCTGGCCGACGGGCAGCCGGTGGGCGCGGAGGCGCTGCTGCGCTGGCGCAGCCCGGTGCTCGGCACGGTGCTCCCGGCCGAGTTGCTGCCGGTCGCCGAGGATCTGGACCTGGTCGGCGAGTTGGAGTGGTGGGTGCTGGACCGGGCCTGCCGGCAGTTGTCCGACTGGTCGGTGGGCGTTCGGGAGCTGTGGATGGCGGTCAACGTCACCACCCGGGAGCTGACCACCCCCGACTTCGTCCAGCGGCTCGCGGCGGTGCTGGCCGCGTACGGGGTGCCGCCGGAGCGACTGGTGGTGGAGGTGAGCGAGCCGAGGGTCGCCGGTGACCTGCCGACCGTGGTGGCTCGGCTGGCCGGGCTCCGGTCGCTGGGCGTACGCACCGCGTTGGACGACTTCCGGGCCGAGCACGCCTCGCTGGCCCAGCTTCGCCGGCTGCCGATCGACCTGCTCAAGGTGGGCCCGGAGTTGGTGGACGCACGGTCGGACGGGCAGCCACCGCTGATCGACGTGGTGGTCAACGTGGGCGAGCGGCTGGGCGTCGAGCTCGTCGCCGAGGAACTGGAGTTGTCGACGCAGGTCGAGGGGGCGCGTCGGGGCGGTTGCCGGTACGGGCAGGGGTTCGCGCTGGCCCGCCCGGCGACGGCCGAGCGGGTCGAGGCGTACTTCGAGGAGTTTCCGTCAGCGTCCCGCTGAACCGGTTCATCTTTCCCTGGGCGGTGCCGTGCTGCCGCGCGGTGTGAGGTGGGGTGTCTCGTCCTGCACCCGGCCGGCGGGCTGTCCGGCGACGACGGCGAGGAGTTGCCGGGCGGCGTGCGCGCCGTACGCCGGGATGTCCCGACCCAGCGCGGTCAGCGGCGGGTGCACCAGGCGGCACAGCGGCGAGTCATCCCAGGCCACGATGGACAGATCGCCGGGCACGGTCAGGCCCATCTCCTGGGCGACGGAGAGCCCGGCGACGGCCATCACGTCGTTGTCGTAGATGACCGCGGTGGGCCGGTGGGCCGAGCTGAGCAGCCGGCGGGTGGCCCGGCCGCCCTCCTCGCCGGTGTAGTCGGACCAGACGGTGACCGCGTCGACCAGGCCGAGTCGCTGGCGGACCGCCGCGAAGGCGTCGGTGCGGATCTCGGTGTGCCGCAGGTCGCGCAGGCCCGCTACCCGGGCGATCCGCCGGTGCCCGAGCGCGACCAGGTACTCCACCGTCTCGGTCAACGCGGCGGCGTCGTCGGACCAGAGACTCGCCAGCTCACCGGTGCCGCCGGGCCCGCCGATCACCACCGCCGGCAGGTGCAGCTCTTCGAGTGCGGGGATGCGACGGTCGTTGGTGCGCAGGTCGCAGACGAGCACCCCGTCCACGCGCCGTTCGCCCCACCAGCGCCGGTAGACCGCGATCTCGGCGTCGTGGTCGGCCACCACCTGGAGGGTCAGCGCGTACGAGCGGGCGGAGAGTTCGGCCTCGACGCCACTGATCAGCGCCATGAAGAACGGCTCGACACCGAGTGTCCGGGCCGGGCGGCACAGGGCCAGGCCGATCGCACCGGCGGTGGCGGCGGAGAGGGCGCGGGCGGCGCTGCTGCGGCTGAACCCGATCTCGGTGGCGATGGTCAGGATGCGCTGCCGGGTGGCCTCGGACACGCCGGGCTGCCCGTTCAGCGCGTACGACACGGCGCCCTTGGACACCCCGGCGCGTCGGGCGACATCGGCGATGGTCGGCCGCTTCACCGGCTGCTCCTTCGCTCTCTGGCCGTTGACAGCCCGGATTCCGGACCGTACGGTGCTCAGCTTATCCGGTTCAGTCGGCATCTCTCGATGCAGAAGGTGCGGGGAAATCGTGAGCCGACAGGCACTCTACGACGGTTGGACCCTACGAGCGGCCCCCGGAGCGCAGGTGCCCGAGGAGATCGCCGGCCGGTCCGTGCCGGCGACCGTGCCTGGCTGCGTGCACACCGATCTGCTCGAAGCCGGGCTGATTCCCGATCCCTACCTCGACGACAACGAGCTGTCGCTGGCCTGGATCGGCCGCACCGACTGGGTCTACCGGACCACTGTCGTGCACCGGACGGGCGACGACGACCGCGTCGACCTGGTCTGCGCCGGCCTGGACACCGTCGCCACCCTCACCCTCAACGGCGTCGAGGTCGCCCGCACCGCGAACATGCACCGCGGCTACCGGTTCGACGTGCGACCACTGCTGCGCGACGGCGACAACGACCTGGTCGTCACGTTCGACTCCGCGTACCGCTACGCCGAGGCGCAGCAGGAACGGCTCGGCGACCGGCCGAACGCCTACCCGGAGCCGTTCCACTTCATCCGCAAGATGGCCTGCAACTTCGGCTGGGACTGGGGGCCGACACTGGTCACCGCCGGCATCTGGCAGGAGATCAGCCTGCACGCCTGGTCGACCGCCCGGCTGGCCACCGTCCGTCCACTTGTCACAATGGATGGCCGCGACGGCCGGGTCGAGGTGCACGTCGAGGTCGAGCGGGTCGCGGACGTCCCGCTGACCGTCCGCGCCGCCGTGGCCGGCGTCCGCGCCGAGGTGGTCGTCCCGGCCGGGCAGCGCACGGCGGTGCTGACCCTCACCGTCCGCGAGCCCGCGCTGTGGTGGCCCCGGGGGTACGGCGAGCAGACGCGCCACCCGATCGCTGTGACACTGCACGCACCGGACGGCGACACAGTGGACAGCTGGTCGCACCGGATCGGCTTCCGCTCGGTACGACTGGACACCACCCCCGACGAGCACGGCACACCGTTCTCGTTGTCGGTCAACGACGTCCCGGTCTTCGTCCGCGGCGTCAACTGGATCCCGGACGACGCGTTCCCCACCCGGATCACCCGGTCCCGGCTGGCCGAGCGGTTCGACCAGGCGGTTGCGGCCAACGTCAACCTGCTGCGGGTCTGGGGCGGCGGCCGGTACGAGTCGGCGGACTTCTACGACCTCGCCGACGAGCGCGGGCTCCTCGTCCAGCAGGACTTCCTCTTCGCCTGCGCCGCGTACCCGGAGGAGGAGCCGTTCGGCACCGAGGTGGCCGCCGAGGCCGCCGAGCAGGTGACCCGGCTCGCGCCGTACCCGTCGCTGGTGCTCTGGACCGGCAACAACGAGAACATCTGGGGCTGGCACGACTGGGACTGGCAGTCGGCACTCGCCGGGCGCACCTGGGGGCGCGGCTACTACCTCGACGTGCTGCCCCGCGTCGTCGGCGAGCTGGACCCGACCCGCCCGTACTGGCCGGGTAGCCCCTGGTCGGGCACCGAGACCATCCACCCCAACGACCCGGCGCACGGCACCACCCACATCTGGGACGTGTGGAACACCGACGACTACACCAGATACCGGGAGTACGTCCCGCGCTTCGTCGCCGAGTTCGGCTACCAGGCCCCACCGGCGTACGCCACACTGCGCCGGGCGCTGAGTGACGAACCCCTGGCGCACGACTCACCGGGCATGGCACACCACCAGAAGGCCGCCGACGGTGACGCCAAGCTCCAGCGTGGCCTCGACGCGCACCTGCCCGCACCGGCGGACTTCGACGACTGGCACTACCTGACGCAGCTCAACCAGGCCCGAGCCATCCAGCTCGGGGTGGAGCACTTCCGCTCGCACCGGGGCGTCTGCGCGGGCACCATCGTCTGGCAGCTCAACGACTGCTGGCCGGTGACCTCCTGGTCGGCCGTCGACGGTGACGGCCGCCGCAAACCCCTGTGGTACGCGCTGCGCCACGCGTACGCCGACCGGCTCCTCACCGTGCAACCCCGCGACGGCGGCCTGGCCCTGGTCGCGGTCAACGAGACCGCCGAGGCGTGGACCACGCCAGCTGCGGTCACCCGGTTCACGCTCACCGCGGAGCCGAGGGCGAAGACCTCGGTCGACCTCGACGTCCCGGCGTACTCCTCGATGGTGCTGGCGCTGCCGGCGGACCTGGCACGGCCGGAGGATGCCCGGCGTGAGTTGCTGGTCGCGGAGGCCGGTGGCACCGCGGCGCGCGCCCTGTGGTTCTTCGCCGAGGACCGGGAGGTGGACTGGCCGGCGGCGGCCTGGGACGCCACTGTCGAACCGGTCGACGGCGGGCAGCGGGTCCGGGTCACGGCCGGCACGGTGCTCCGTGACCTGACCCTCTTCCCGGACCGGCTGGACCCGTCTGCCACTGTGGACAGCGCCCTGGTAACCCTGCTACCGGGGGAGTCGACGACCTTCACCGTGCAGGCTTCCGGGCCACTGGACCCGGCGGCCCTCACCGCCCGACCGGTGCTGCGCTGTGTCAACGACCTCCGCTAACAGTCCCGAGGTCCCCGCGCCCCGCGCGCGCTGCACGCCCCGCGCGCGCTGCACGCCCCGCGCGC
>NZ_JBEXHP010000125.1:0-15323 GCF_040607895.1 Micromonospora sp. NPDC005220 | reverse complement strand
CGGGCGGGGACCCGGGGGTATACCCCCCCCCCACCCGCCCCCCCCCCCCCCCGCCGCCCGGCCCGGCGCAGTCGGTCCTACGCGTCGGTGGGCTTCGCCGTGGTGGGCTCGTCGAGCAGGTGGTCGCGGAGCGCGGCGAGCTGCTCGTCGGTCACCCCGGCGTGGCGCAGGTACGCCTCGACCGAGCCGTGGCCCGCACGCAGCTCGTCCAGGAAGATCTGCATCGCCTCGGCGGGTGAGGCCAGGAACGGCGCCGGCACGTCCACACCGCCCGGGGTGATGGAGGCCAACCAGGCGCTGTACCGCGCGGACGCCTCGCTGCTCAGCGCGTAGTCCGCGGTGATGTCCGCGTCGTCGACTCCGAGCACGGCGAGGGTCAGCGCGCAGACGATGCCGGTGCGGTCCTTGCCGGCGACGCAGTGCACCACCACCGGGGCGTTGGCGGAGTCAGCGATCAGCCCGACCGCCTCGGCCAGCCCGGCGCTGCCGGTCTGGGCCAGGTCGGCATACCGGTCCGCGAGGTATCGGGCCAGGCTCGCGCCCTCCACGTGCGGCGTACCCGCCCAGTCGTCGTGCTCCGGGTGGATGTGCCGGTAGGTCAGCCCCTGGTACGACGGCACCCGGCCGTCCCGCTCCACCTCGGTGGGGCGGCGCAGGTCGATGACGGTGCGGATGCCGATCGCGGCGAACGCGTCCTGGTCCTGCTCCGTGAGGCGGTGCAGCGAGTCGGAGCGGTAGAGCCGGCCTCGGCGTACGGCCCGGTCGTCGTGGCCGACATAGCCACCGACGTCGCGGAAGTTGAAGGTGGCGGGGAGCGAGAGCTGGCTGTTGTCCTCGGTGACGTCCACGTTCACACGGTAACGGCCGGTGGGGTCGCGCCCCACCGGCCGTCGGGTCGAACCGTCAGCGTGCCGTGCCGGGCGGAAGCGCGCCGTACGTCTCGTCGTAGTAGCCGCCCAGCTGATCCCGGTAGCTCGGGTCGCTGTGGCTGGTCTCGTCGTACTCCGGGGCGGCCTTGATCTGGTCCCGGGTCCGGTCGACGGAGACGGTGCGCTGGTCGTGGTCGACCTGGTTGACGGTCCCGGCCGGCAGCATCACCTTCTTGCCGAAGATCCAGGGGCCGGTGTCCACGACCAGGTAGCTGCCGCCCACCTCGTGGCTGGCGCTGTCGATTCTGCCAACTCCACCGTCGGTGGCCTCGACCTTGTAGCCGACCAGGTCGGCGTCGGCCACGCCGGCCTGGTCGCGGTAGCGCCAGGGGTCGAACGTGCCGGCCGGCGCGCCGCCGGGCACCAGGCCCTGGTCGCCGCCGCGTAGCGGGTCCGGCCCGGCGTGGGTGGCGTGCGGATCGATCCTGTCCATGCCGTTCACTCCTGACTGTCACCGATCAACTCATCTCTGCGCAGGAGCTACCCGGCCGTCGGGGGTCGGAAACGGCGAGCGGCCTCAGGCCAGCGCGGCCTCGGCGTCCAGGGTGACCGCCGCGGCGTGCACCACGGCGGAGATCCGCAGGGCGTCGTGCACCTGCTCCCGGGTGAAACCGCCGCCGCGCAGCGCCTTCTCGTGCGCCTCCAGGCACACATCGCAGCCGTTGATGGCCGACACGGCGAGGCACCAGAGCTTGAAGTCGCTTTTGTCCACTCCCGGCCTCGCGACGATCTGCATTCGCAGGCGGGCTGGCATCGAGGCGTACTGCTCGTCGCCGATGAGGTGCGTGGCCCGGTAGTAGATGTTGGTCATCGCCATGATCGCCGCGGCGCCCTTGGCCGCCTCGACCCCGTCCGGCCCGAGGTGCCCGAGCGCCTCGGCCGCGATCTCCCGCAGCACCACCGGGTTGCGGGCGGCCACCGCGCAGGCCAGCGCGGTGCCCCAGGTCTGCGCCGGGGTCAACGTCGAGGCGCCGATGGTGGAGCCCAGGTTGAGTCTGATGTCCCTGGCGTACTCCGGCAGCGCGGCCATGATCGCGTCCAGGCTCATGGTCGGCCCCCGGCGATCTCCGTCGGGCTGATGGAGGTGAAGTCCATCGGCCCGACGAAGACCAGACGCCACGTGCCCTCGTGGGACGTGTGGTTGATCGTCCTGGACGCGTTGTTGGCGCCCAGCGATACGCAGGCGGTGAGTCTGTGCTCAGGTAAGCGGTCACTGACGGTGAGCACAGGTCCTCCTTGCCGACGGCACGGTGGCCGTCATCGGATCCGTTCCAGATGCTTCCGCATGGCTGATTCCGCCGATGAGTGGCAGTGGTGGCTTGTGAAGCCGATCACGAGCGACGGCTCGGGGTGCGCGAACCCTCCGTCACCATCTCGCTATGTGGATTCTTCCTCCCATATTTGGCACAGGGTGGCAGAGTAGCCATCGTGACCAGCACCGCCCTGATTATTGCGACCTAGCGCGCCGGCTCTCCCTCCGCCGAGCGCGCAGACCTCCCGCATCCGCGGGAGGTCTTTTTGTTGCTCCGAGAAAGGATCCTGATGACGTTCCAGGTCTTCGACACCACGTTGCGCGACGGCGCCCAGCGCGAGGGGCTCACCTACTCGGTGGTCGACAAGCTGGCCGTGGCCCGGCTGCTCGACGAGTTCGGCGTCGGCTTCATCGAGGGCGGCTGGCCGGGCGCGGTGCCCAAGGACACCGAGTTCTTCCGTCGCGCCCGCACCGAGCTGGACCTGCGGCACGCCGTGCTCGTCGCGTTCGGTGCCACCCGCAAGGCCGGTGTTCCGGTCGCGGACGACCCCCAGGTGCGCGCCCTGCTGGACGCGCAGACCCCGGCGGTGGCCCTGGTCGCCAAGGCCGACACCCGGCACGTCGAGCGTGCGTTGCGCACCACCGGCGCGGAGAACCTGGCGATGATCCACGACACGGTCGACCACCTCGTCCGCGAGGGTCGGCGGGTCTTCGTCGACGGCGAACACTTCTTCGACGGCTACCGGCACGATCCCGCGTACGGGGCGGCGGTGGTGCAGACCGCGCTGGCCGCCGGGGCCGAGCGGATGGTGCTCTGCGACACCAACGGCGGCATGCTGCCGTCCCAGGTGACCGCCGTGATCCGCGACCTGACCGAGAGGCTGGGGATCGACGCCGGGCTGCTCGGTATGCACGCCCAGAACGACACCTCCTGCGCGGTGGCCAACACGATCGCCGCCGTGGAGGCGGGCGTCCGCCACGTGCAGGGCACCGCCAACGGGTACGGCGAACGCCCGGGTAACGCCGACATCTTCGCGGTCGTCGCCAACCTCGAACTCAAGCTGGGCATGCCCGTCCTACCGGAGGGCTGCCTGGCGCAGATGGTGCGGGTCTCGCACGCCATCGCCGAGATCGCCAACATCGCCCCCGACACCCACCAGGCGTACGCCGGGGCCGCTGCCTTCGCCCACAAGGCCGGGTTGCACGCGAGCGCGATCAAGGTCGACCCGTTGCTCTACAACCACGTGGACCCGTCGGTGGTGGGCAACGACATGCGGATCCTGGTCACCGAGATGGCCGGTCGGGCCAGCGTCGAGCTCAAGAGTCGTGAGCTCGGCCTGGACCTGGCCGGCAGCCCGGAGGCGCTGACCCGGGTCACCAAGCGGGTCAAGGAGTTGGAGGCGGGTGGCTGGTCCTTCGAGGCGGCCGACGCGTCCTTCGAGTTGCTGGTCCGCTCCGAACTGCCGGAGGGCAGCCCGGCCCGACCGTTCACCCTGGAGTCGTACCGCGTGTTGGTCGAGCACCGGGAGGACGGTGCGGTGGTCTCGGAGGCGACCGTCAAGATCCGGGTACGCGGTGAGCGGGTGATCGCCACCGCCGAGGGCAACGGCCCGGTCAACGCGCTCGACGAGGCGCTGCGGGTGGGGCTCGCGCAGCACTATCCCCAACTGCGCGACTTCGAGTTGGCCGACTACAAGGTGCGCATCCTGGAGGGCAGCCACGGCACCGGCGCGGTCACCCGGGTGCTGTTGGAAACCTCCGGCAGTGGCGGCCGTGACTGGACCACGGTCGGCGTCCACCCCAACGTGGTCGAGGCCAGCTGGCACGCCCTGGTGGACGCCCTCACCTACGGCCTGGCCCCCGCCCGCGTCTAACCCACCCCACCCCACCCCACCCCACCCCGTCCCCACCCCCGCACCCCCCACCCCGCCCGCGTCGATCATGCAGTTGTGGTGGTGTACGTATCGTGCTTCTGTGTCCAAAGCGCCCACCACAACTCCATGATCGACGCGGGCAGGGAGGGGTGGGCAGGGAGGGGTTAGGGGGTGGGGAGGGTGAGGGTGGCTTGGACCGGGCGGTGGTCGCTGTTGGGGAGGTTCAGCACCTCTACCGAGTGGACCGCTATGCGGCGGTCGACCAGGATGTGGTCGATGGTGACGGGTGGGATGAGGTCGCCGTCGTACGGACCCCAGGTGCCGGTCAGGCCCTCTCCGGCGGCGTCGGCGGCGTCGACGTAACCGGTGCGCAGCAGGGCCCGCAGTGGACTGTGGTCGAGGGTGGCGTTGAAGTCCCCGGCGAGGATCCGCAGGGCACCACCCGGGGTGGCCGCTGGTTGGGCGGTCAGGTCGGCACGCCAGGCGCTCACCTGGTCCAGCGCGTACGGCGCTGACGGGTGGGCCGACTCGACGCGGACCGGGGGCCCGCCGGGCACGGACACGGTCGCGTACACCTGGGTGAAGCCCCAACCGTTGAGGTTGCGCCGGACGCCGACGTCGGTGATCGGCCACCGCGAGTAGAGCCCGGAGCCGGCGGTGCCGATCTCCGGGTTGAGCTGCCGGTGCGGCAGCAGCGTGTCGAGGCCGAGCTGATCCAAAGCGGTCTGCGCGTCCGGCGTGAATTCCTGCACGGTGAGCACGTCGATCCTGTGTCGTCGGACCAGCTCCACAAGCGTCCGCGCGTCGCCGGCGCCGGCGAGCAGGTTGGCGGTGAGCAGCCGCACGGTCGGCCCGGCCGCCGCCGGCTGCGGGTTGGCCAGCGCCCGAGGCGCGACGGTGCTGAGCAACGCCACCGCCGCCAGGGCCGCGAGCGCCGCCGGCCACCAGCGCCGCAGGGCGAGCGCGAGGGCCAGGACCAGCACGCTGGCCCCCGCGATGTACGGCGTGAAGGCGAGCGCCTGCACCAACGGCCCCCGGTCCAGGCCGAGCAGCCGGATCGCGGCCCAGAGGGCTGTGGGTGCGGCGGCCAGCCAACAGAGCACCGTGCCGACATTTCGGTACGCGGAAGGAGCGTCGACGATCACGACGGTGATCATAGTTGGGTACGGCGAACTCATTTCATGAATGGTGATGCGCTCACATTTCACAATTACCTGACGGTTGGCTGACACCTCGAAAAAGCGAGATCAACTATTGACTGGCGGCTTTTTCCGGTGCTACGTTCCATCTGGTTCAAACGGCGTAACTCTGAGTAGTAAGCCCAGCTCAGATGGGGTGCAGATCGTTGAGTAATCAACCTCGTCGGGTGTAAGTGAGTCAGCCTTCCCGCACCCCCGTTGTCGTCGTACTCCTCATTATGGGCAGTCATCCGTCCCGCCCCGCGGGTCGGCCGAATTCGCACGGTCACACAAGGGGGACCTGTCATGAGTACTTTCTTCCGACGTAAGGCGGCGGCGGTCACATTCGCCGTCCTGGCGCTCAGCCTGGCCGGCGGGGGCGTCGCTCTCGCCCAGCCGTCCGCGAAGGCGCCGCAAGAGGCCGTCCAGCCGGCGGCACCCGACACGAGCAGTCAGCCGCCGGTCAGCGCCGAGTCGGCGCGCCAGGCCAAGGCCCTGCTGAAGGCGGGTGAGGTCACCCCGCTGGTGGCCACCGACTCCTTCACCGTCGTCAACGCCAACGGCACCAAGGCACGCGGCGACGGCACCGTGATCAAGTTCGGCCCCGGTCAGTACGAGGTGCGGTTCGGCTTCGTCGTCTCGGGCGGTGCCTTCGTGGCAACCCTCTCCCGGTCCGACTCCTGCTGCATCCCGCCGGCCGGCGAGGTCTCGGTCGCTCCGCGGCTGGGCACGCCCAACGGCGTCTTCATCCAGACCCGCAACTCGTTCGGCGTCCCGGCCGACCGGGGCTTCATCCTGCACACTCACACATTCTGACCGAACCGACACCCGACACCCGGCCCCCGTCGCCTACGGCGCGGGGGCCGGCCCCGGTCCGCTCGCTGTGCCGCGGTCAGCCCGTGCCCAGTCTTGATCCACTCGGTATCCGGTCGCCACCCATGAGGGCCCTCCTCGCCCTGTTCATGCCGGTCGGGTACCCCGTGGGCGGTCACCCGACTGTCGTGCCCTCCTCGACGGGCTCGCGATGGTCGTCACCCTTCCGCGCGGCTCATCCCCGTTCCGGCCACTCCAGGCCGGTCCGGGCCGCACAATCCGACGTTTGCCGGGCGTGTGCCCGGGAAGCAAGCACCGTGACGGACATCTCGGACACCCTGGCCAGCATGCCCAGCCCGGTCGATCCGGAGCCGACCGGCATCGAGCTGGAACAGACCCTCTTCGAGGTCAAACGTGTGATCGTCGGGCAGGACCGCCTCGTCGAACGCCTGCTCACCGCCCTGGTCGCCAATGGACACTGCCTCCTGGAGGGGGTGCCCGGCGTGGCCAAGACACTGGCCGCGCAGACCCTCGCGACAGTGGTCGGCGGCACCTTCTCCCGGATCCAGTTCACCCCGGACCTGGTGCCCTCCGACATCGTCGGCACCCGGATCTACCGGGCGTCCAAGGAAACCTTCGACATCGAGCTGGGCCCGATCATGGCCAACCTGGTGCTGGCCGACGAGATCAACCGGGCCCCGGCCAAGGTCCAGTCGGCGCTGCTGGAGGCGATGGCCGAACGGCAGGTCTCGATCGGCGGGCGCAGCTGGCCGGTCCCGGAACCGTTCCTGGTGCTGGCCACCCAGAACCCGATCGAATCCGAGGGGGTCTACCAGCTCCCGGAGGCGCAGCGCGACCGGTTCCTGATGAAGGTGGTGGTCGACTACCCCAGCGACGCCGACGAACTGGCCATCCTCTACCGGATGAGCACCGACCGGCCGAGCCCACGCCAGGTGCTCGACGCGCAACGGCTGCGAGACCTCCAGGCCCACGCCGAGCGGGTCTTCGTCCACCACGCGTTGGCCGAGTACGTGGTGCGGCTGATCCTCGCCACCCGCGACCCGGGTCGGTTCGGGCTGCCGGAGATCGCCCCGCTGCTGGCGTACGGGGCCAGCCCGCGGGCCACCCTGGGTCTGGTCGCGGCGGCCCGGGCACAGGCCCTGCTGCGGGGGCGGGAGTACGTGCTGCCCGAGGACGTCCGGGACCTGGCCGTCGACGTCCTCGCCCACCGGCTGGTGCTCTCCTTCGACGCGGTGGCCGACGGGGTGTCCGCCGAGAGCGTGGTACGCCGGCTGGTCGAGGCGGTGCCGCCGCCCCGGCTGGCCACCGGACACCCGCAGCAGGCACCGGACCTGGCGGCGGCATGAGACGCGCGACCGTCGCGCCCGCCGACCCCGGCCTGGCCGAGCTGGCCCCGGACCAGCGCCTGCGCCGCCTGGAGCTGACCGTCACGCGCCGACTGAACGGCCTGCTGCACGGCCAGTACCGCGGTCTGCTGCCCGGTCCGGGCAGTGAACCGTCCGGCAGTCGCGAGTACCGGCCGGGCGAGGACGAGGTCCGCCGGATGGACTGGGCGGTGACCGCCCGGACCGCCGTGCCACACGTCCGACAGGTCGACGCCGACCGGGAACTGACCACCTGGCTGCTCGTCGACGGCAGCGCCAGCATGGAGTTCGGCACCGCCGAGCTGGACAAACGGGAACTGGCGGTGGCCGCCGTCGCGGCGGTCGGTTTCCTGACCGCAGGCGTCGGCAACCGCCTCGGCGCCCAGGTGCTGCGCGCCGACGGGGTACGCCGCTTCCCGGCCCGCAGCGGGCGTACCCACCTGCTCGCCCTGCTCCGTGCGCTGCTCGCCGCCCCGCGGGCCACCGCGCCCGCCGACCGGCCGGGGCGCGGGCCGACCCCCCGGCCGCCCGACCTGGCCGACGGGCTCGACGGGCTGCACCGGGTCGCCAACCGGCGCGGGCTGGTGGTGGTGGTCTCCGACTTCCTCGACGGCCTGCCCGACGAACCCAGCCAGTCGGCGCCCTGGGAGCGCACCATGCGCCGGCTTGCCGTCCGGCACCAGGTGCTGGCGATCGAGGTGACCGACCCGCGTGAGCTGGAACTACCGGACGTCGGCCTGATCACGCTCGTCGACCCGGAGACCGGTCGGCACCGCGAGGTGTGCACATCGGACCGTGGGCTGCGCGAGCGGTACGCCGCCGCCGCGGCCGCCCAACGCGAACAGGTCCACCAGGCGTTGCGGCGCAGTGGCGCCACCCATCTGCCGCTGCGCACCGATGGGGACTGGAGCGCGGACATTGTCCGGCACGTACACGCCCAACGTCGGCTGGCCGCCGCGCCGGCCGGCCAGCCCCGGGGAGGTGCCGCGTGAACTGGGAGTCGCCGCTGCGACTCTGGCTGCTGCTCGGCGTGCTCGCCCTGGTCGTCGCGTACCTGGTGATGCAGCGGCGGCGCAGCCGGTACGCGGTCCGCTTCACCAACCTGCGGCTGCTGGACCGGGTGGCGCCGCAACGGCCCGCCTGGCGACGGCACGTACCGGCCGGGCTCTTCCTGGCCATGCTGGCGCTGCTCGTGGTCGGCTTCGCCCGTCCGAGCGCCGAGGTCCGGGTGCCCCGGGAACGGGCCACCGTGATGGTGGCGGTGGACGTCTCCACCTCGATGCTCGCCACCGACGTCGAACCCGACCGGCTGGCCGCGGCCAAGGAGGCGGCCCGGCGCTTCGTCCAGGGCCTGCCCGACGAGTTCAACGTGGGTCTCGTCGCATTCGCCGGCAGCGCCGCCGTGCTGGTGCCCCCGGGCACCGACCGGGGCGCCCTCGACGAGGGGATCGGTCGACTCGCCGAGGGGATCACCGGCGTGCAGGGCACCGCGATCGGCGAGGCCATCAACACCTCGCTCGGCGCGGTCAAGAGCCTGGACAGCGCAGCCGCGAAGGAACCGCCGCCGGCCCGGATCATCCTGCTCTCCGACGGCGCCAACACCTCCGGGATGGACCCGATGGAGGCGGCCGCGGAGGCGGTGGCGGCGGAGGTGCCGGTGCACTCGATCTCGTTCGGCACCCCGTCCGGGTTCGTCGACCGGGGTGGACGGCCCATCCAGGTGCCGGTGGACGGGCAGACCCTCAAGGCGGTCGCCGAGGAGACCGGCGGAATGTTCCACGAGGCCAGCACCACCGACGAGCTGCGCGCTGTCTACGACGACATCGGCAGCTCGGTCGGCTACCGCACCGAGCGGCAGGACGTCTCGGCCCGCTTCATCGGCCTCGGGCTGGTGTTCGCGATGGGCGCCGCCGCCGGCTCGATGCGCTGGTTCTCCCGACTGCCCTGACACCGCGCACAACCGACGTCGACCGTGAGGAGTACGCATGGCAGTGCAGACCGGACTGGGCGAACCGCGCGGTCCCTGGTTCATCTCGCCGGAACTCGACCCGGACGGGCGCGGGTGGTGGGACGCCCCCGAGCGCGACCCGGGCGGGCGACGGCCTGGGCGGCTGCTCGCCGTGCTGGCCGTGGTGGCGATCTCCGCCGTCTCCGGCGCGGTCGCCGGTGGCGTGGTGGCCAGCCGGGACGGGGCTGGAGGCCCAGCCGCCGCGTCCGCCGCCCCGGTGCCGGCCGAACTGGTCACCGCGGCCGAGCGGACCGTACCCGGGGTGGTGTCGGTGCTGGCCGGCGGCGCGACCAGCGGCTCCACGTCCGGCGGGTCCGCGACCGGCTCCGGCTTCGCCGTGGATGATCAGCAGCACCTGATCACCAACGACCACATCCTGGCCAAGGGGGGTGGCGGTCCGGTGACAGTGGAACTGCCCGACGGCCGGCGGTTCGCCGCCGAGGTGGTCGGACGGGAGCCCCGCAGCGACCTGGCGGTGCTGAAGGTTCCGGCATCGGCCGGTCTCACCCCGCTGCCCCTGGCCAAGCCGGGCGCGACCCGGGTCGGTGAGCCGGTGCTCGCGGTGGGTTCGCCACTCGGTCTGGCCGGCACGGTCACCGCCGGCATCGTCAGCGCGCTGAACCGGCAGGTGCGGCTGGGCAACAACCGGCACACGGCGGTGCAGACCGACGCGTCCATCAACCCCGGCAACTCCGGCGGGCCACTGGTCAACGCGCGCGGGGAGGTGGTCGGGGTGAACACCGCCATCGCCACCATCGACGGAAACGGGTCGATCGGCATCGGGTTCGCCATCCCAATCGAACAGGTGCAGCAGACCGCCGACACGATCATCGGCAAGGGTGGCTGAGCTGCTCGAACGCCCCTACCGGGGCTACCACTGTCAGATATCCGGCCGAATGGCATCGAACCATGGAAATATTACGGCCGGTATGGATACTGGCGGAGGTGGAGCGTCCTCTTCTTACGGTCCTCCTGCTGGTGGGCCTGGTCATCGGATGTGCAGTGGGGTCGGCGTACGCCCGGGCACGTCGCGGGTGGAACGACTACCAGACCGTCAAGAAGTCGGTGCCGGGCGCCCGTCGAGGCGCCTGGTCGCTGATCCGCGGCGTCGTCGTGAAGGCCGCGGTGATCGGGCTGCTGCTCTTCGGCGCGGTGGCGTACGCGGCAGTCGGCTCCGACGAGGAGTCCGCCGGACCGGCGCCCAGCCAGTCCCCAACCCAGAGTGAGCCTCCGCATCGATGACGCGCGGCAGGCCGTGGCGGGTTAGCCTCGGGGCGTGGACGACGGACTGCGGGTGACCGACCGGTGGGTCGTCCCCGCCGGGGAGTTGCGGGAGCGCTTCTCCCGCTCGTCGGGGCCTGGCGGGCAGGGCGTGAACACCGCGGACTCCCGGGTCGAGTTGAGCTACGACCTGGCCAACTCGCCGGCCGTGCCCGAGTGGTTGCGGTCGCGGGCGCTGGCTCGGTTGGCCAACCGGCTCGTCGACGGGGTGCTGACGATCGCCGCCAGCGAGCACCGGGCTCAACTGGCCAACCGGGAGGCGGCCCGGGAACGGATGACCGCGCTGCTGCGGGAGGCCGCCGCACCTCCACCACCGCCGCGCCGAGCAACCCGCCCGTCCCGTGGGGCCAAGGAACGTCGGCTGGCCGAGAAGAAACGCCAATCCCAGCGCAAACGGGACCGCCGCGCCGACGACGACTAGTGGCACCGCCGCGAAGCCGGCCCGACCAGCCTGGCGGTCCTGGCTCAGGCCGGGACGGCGGCGAGCAGCCGGTCGCGCAGCACCGCGGCCCGCTCGGCGAACGCGCGCTGCGCCGCCGCGTACTCCGCCCGGCCGTCCGGAGTCTCCACCCGCACCGGCGGGTAGCCGAGCGCCGCCAGGTCGTACGGGCTGGCCCGCATGTCCAGCGTGCGGATGTCCCGGGCCAGCTCGAACGCGTCGGCCACCAGCTCCGAGGGGGCCAACGGCGACAGCTTGTACGCCCACTTGTACAGATCCATGTTGGCGTGCAGGCAGCCCGGCTGCTCGTGTGCGTGCTGCGTCTCCCGGGTCGGGGTGAGCAGGTTCAACGGGCGGGCCGGCGGGGTGAAGAACCGGAACGCGTCGAAGTGGCTGCACCGCACGCCCCGCTCCTCGACGACCGCGGCGGTGCGCTCCGCGCTCAGCCGCAGCGGCCAGGCGTTGTGCCGCAACTCCTCCCGGGTCTGCCGGTAGACCATCGCCCACTCGTGCATGCCGAAGCAGCCGAAGTGCGGTGCCCGTCCACGCGTCGCCGTCAGCAGCGAACGGATCCAGGCGATCGACTCGCCGCGCCGCGCGCGTACCCCGTCGGTGTCGAGGGTGACCCCGGCGGTGCTGGCGCGGTAGTCGCGGCCGAACTCGGCCGGATCGGCGTCGCGCAGCTCGACCCCGGGCCCCGGATGCCAGCGACGCAGCTGGGCCGGGCGGTGCGAGTAGTAGGTGAACAGGAAGTCGGCCACCGGATGCCGCTCACCGCGTCGTCGCCGGGCCAGGTGCGGGGTCAGCCAGACATCCACCCGCTCCTCGTGGGCTCGACGGCGGGCCTGCCACTGCGCCACGTCGAGCACGGCGGGGGCGAGGGCGGCGGTCACGCACCCAGGGTACGACCGCCGCCCGCGCACCGGTCAGGGCATCTGCACCCGGACGCCGGCGGAGAACACCCCGCTGCGCAGCTCCAGCTGCTGGGGCGGGTCCCGCCCGTCGACGGTGAAGACCAGCGGGAGCACCATCCGGGTGCCCGCCGCCATCGGGGCGGCGAAGACGTCCCGACCCAGGTTCGCCGTCCGGGTGGCCGACTCGTCGGTGCTCACCCAGCGCCCGCCGGGCAGGTACGCCCGTTGCAGCTCGCTGTGCCAGGGCTGGTGGTCGCCGGTAACGTTGCGCACCCCCACGGTGGCCTCGCAGCGTCGGCCGTTGGCCGGCGCGGCGCCACCGCCGTCGGGCTTGCCCGCGGTGCCGGGTGCGCCACAGATCATCCGGTACACGGTGAACTCGAACGCCGACTCGCGCAGCGGCACGCCCAGTGACCCGGTGACCCCGGTGCCCATCCACGCGCCGCTGGTGGGCTGCTTCTGCGTGTCGATCGACGGGACCCGCCGGGTCGCTGTCCAACCCGCGGTGGCGACGACGCCGGCCAGCACCACGACGGCGGCGCCCACCAACATCCAGACCGGCGGGGTACGTCGACGGTGCACCGGGCTCGGCGCTGCCGGTCGCGGATAGATCGTCCCGCGGTCACCCTCGGCGCCGCCGCCGGTGGACAGCGCGGCGGCCGTCACCCGACGCCCGCGCCGACGCCGCCACACCCACACCCACACCAGGGCGGCGCTGATCACCAGCAGGACCGCCAGGCCGGCGAGCAGCACCGGGTAGCGGCGCCAGACCGGCGCCTCGGTCACCTTGGCCGCCGGTACCGCCGCCGTCTGCCAGGTGGCCGTGGCGCAGTCGTACGGCCGAGTGCCGTCGCTGGTGAACGCGCAGGTCGGCGCGGTCAGCGGCCGGCCCGGCGCGGTCGCGCCGAGCGCGGTGCCCAGCGTGGTGGTGCTGTGCGCGGGCAGCCGCAACCGCCAGGTCACCTCGCGTGTCGATCCGCCGGCCGGGGTGGACCGGCCACCACCGCTGATCGCGGTCGTCGTGGAGCCGGGCGGCAGTTCCTGACGCACTGTGGTGTCGAGCGGCGAGTTGCTCACGTTGCGTACCTGGATCCGGTATTTCGGTGCCGGGCTGCTCTCCGTCGCGACCGCCACCGTGACCTGTTGCGGGGGCGCCGACGCCGGTGCCCGGGACGGCGGTGCCATCGCCGGTGGCGCCGAGGGCGGGGTGGGCTCGGTCACCCGCGCCACCATCGCCACCGGTGGCCGGGTGGCCGCTGGGCCGACCGCGGACGCCTCCGGCGCCGCCGGCCGTGAGTCGCCGTGCCGTGGGTCGCCGTGCCGTGGGTCGCCGGGCCTTGGTGTGGCCGCGGACGGCGGCCGTTCTGTGGCGGCCGGTGGTCGCGCTGTGGCGGCCGTTGGTTGTGGCGTGGCGGCCGGTGGTTGTGGCGTGGCGGCCGGTGGTTGTGGCGTGGCGGCCGGTGGTTGTGGCGTGGCGGCCGGTGGTCGTGGCGTGGCCGCCGCCTCCGGAGCCGCCGCAGGCAGGGCCGGCACGGCGGCGAGGATGCCGAGGCAGTGCACGAACACTGCGAGGGCTCTGTGGTGTCGTGTCGATGCAGGCATACGAACGAACCTCCGGAGCCGACGCTAGGGGCGAGCCGCCTCCGTGCGGGTACGAAATCGGGAAGCCCGCCCCGGTCACCTCCTGCTCCGGTAGGGTGCCGCGCGCTGACGGGTTGAGCACACCCGACGGCCGGTCCTGGCCGGTCGGGGTGCCGACGGGGCTAGATTGGCCAGGTGCGTATCGCTCGTTTCGCCCATGCCAAGGGAATGTCGTTCGGTGCCGTCGAAGGCGAAGCGGGGGCCGGGCCGGAGGCCCTGACCATCGCCGAGATCGACGGCCACCCGTTCGGCAAGCTCGCCTTCAGTGGGGCCCGGTGGGCCCTCTCCGACGTTCGGCTGCTCTCGCCGATCCTGCCCAGCAAGGTGGTCTGTGTCGGTCGCAACTACGCCGACCACGCCGCCGAGCTCGGCAACGACGTGCCCAAGGAGCCGCTGCTCTTCCTCAAGCCGTCCACCTCGGTGATCGGCCCCCGCGACGCCATCCGACTGCCGATCTTCTCCCAGCAGGTCGAGCACGAGGCGGAGCTGGCGGTCGTGATCGGGGCGCCGGGCGCGCGCCGCGCCGACCGCGCCGCCGCCGAACGCGCCATCTTCGGCTACACCTGCGCCAACGACGTCACCGCCCGGGACCTCCAGCGTTCGGACGGGCAGTGGACCCGGGCCAAGGGTTTCGACTCGTTCTGCCCGATCGGCCCGTGGATCACCACCGGGCTGGACGTCTCCGACCTGGAGATCCGGTGTGAGGTGGGTCGCAACCCGGAGGAGATGGAGGTACGCCAGCTCGGCCGGACGAAGGACATGGTCTTCGACGTGCCCGGCCTGGTGTCGTACATCTCGCACGTGATGACTCTGCTGCCCGGCGACGTCGTTCTCACCGGCACTCCGGCCGGGGTTAGCCCGCTTGTCGAGGGGGATACGGTCACGGTGCGGATCGACGGCATCGGCGAACTCACCAACCCGGTGGTTCCCGTCGCCTGATCCGTCTGATGCCCCTGTTTCCGCAGCTCACAGGCGGTTCGGGGGGATCGGATTTGGCCTGCTGGCGCCGGGAGGGTAAAGTTCACTCCCGGCGCCGCAAGGGGCCAATGGGGTATGGGGTAATTGGCAGCCCGACTGATTCTGGTTCAGTTAGTCTAGGTTCGAGTCCTGGTACCCCAGCGCTGCTGGAATTCGCGAGAATTTCCAGACGCTGGATTCTGACGGAGTTCGACTCCGCCCCTCGGGGGGCGGAGGGTGGTCTTCGGTAGAGTGCAGCTCCTCCGCCGCCAAGGTGGGGGAGCAAAAGTTGTTCTGGCCCCGTCGTCTAGTGGCCCAGGACGCCGCCCTCTCAAGGCGGTAGCGCCGGTTCGAATCCGGTCGGGGCTACATTGTGCACAGCCCGTCTCACCTGGTGAGGCGGGCTGTTTTGTGCCCGCCACCGGGTCTGCTCGGGTCCGTTGCCGGGCTTGTGCCGGTCCCTTGCCGGGCGCACGGGCGACCCCGCACCCCGCGCTCGTGCCCGGGTGCGGTGCCGCTAGACTACAGTCGCACCGCCCGCGAGGGCGGTGAACAGAAAAGTTCTGGCCCCGTCGTCTAGTGGCCCAGGACGCCGCCCTCTCAAGGCGGTAGCGCCGGTTCGAATCCGGTCGGGGCTACAACGAAAAGGCCC